>JAEUAF010000198.1 GCA_019695485.1 Sorangium sp. | reverse complement strand
GAGCCGGAAATGGGCCGGGCAACGCTTTGGGCGGTTCGAGTAATGCCTCCTCCGGCGGCTCTACCGGCACCCAAGCTGGAGGCTCGAGTATGCCTGGCGGCGGCCTCGACACCGGTGGCTCCACCGCGGCCCCGGCGCCGTTCGAGGCGACCGCGGCAAGCGTCGCGGTGCGCAAGGTCAAGAACCTGCTCGTCGGTCTCCCGCCGACGAATGACGACGTGGCCGCCGTCACGACCTCCGGTGCGGCCGGGTTACAGCAGCTGATCTCGACTTGGATGTCCGATCCCACCTTCCAGCCCTTGTTCAGGGACAAGATGGTGGGCTTCTTCCGCAACGCCTTCCAGCAGACGGGCTTCATCCCGACGGAGGACTTCAAGCACCAGCTGCTCGAAAACGGAGGCTTCGACTTCGGACCGTTCGGTACCGGCGCGGTGGGAGACGACGCCTACTACCGGATCATCCAGAACATTCAAGACAGCTTCGCGATGACCGCGTGGCAGCTAGTCGCGGAGAACCGCCCGTTCAGCGAGGTGCTCACGACTCAGCGCTACAGAATGACCACCGCGATGAAGGCGCTCTACCTGCAGGTGGAGATGCCGAACGATCAGCCGTATGCGAGCTTCGGCGGCAAGGTGAGCACGGTTGCCTGGAAGGTCGACATGAGCGGAAACGCGATTCCGCTCGCCGACACCTTGAACCCGAGCAGCCCAAACTATCTGGTGTTCGACGACCAGGCCCCCGCGACGGCGAGCGGCTTCAAGGGCGGTGGGTTTACGACGTGTCAGGGCACCGCGGGGCTCGTCAACGACTACTCGGGCTACGCGGATCTCTGGCAGCGTTTGGTCGGTTTCACTCAGCGCCATCCATTCGCGGCCCAGCCCGACTGTTGGGAGCACGCATCGAAGCCGTATTTCACGCTCGATGACACCCAGGATTGGACTTGGGTCACCATCTCGCCCAAGTCGAGCAGCGATACCTACCCGCAGCCCTATGACCTGCCGACCTTGCGAGGCCTGACGGAGCTCAAGCTGGCGCTGCCGCGCGTTGGGTTCTTTTCCACGCCCGCCTTCCTGGCGCTGTGGAACACCAACGACAGCAATCAGCACCGAGTCACGGCGAACCAAACCTTGCTGGTGGCGCTCGGCGAATCGTTCACTGGGGACAGCGTGATCGTGCCGGTCAGCACGACAGGGCTCGACGCGAATCATTCCGTCGACGGCACCGAGTGTTTCGGCTGTCACAAGAGCCTCGACCCGATGCGCTCGTTTTGGGCCGGTCAGCTCGACTACAACGATCGCAACGATTTTCCTCAGCGCGGCAACTTCATGGGCGGCGCCGCCAATCCGCGTCCCGCCAAGACCGGCGGCGTGTTCGCGTTCGCCGACGTGAACGTCGACAAGACCGGCGGCACGTTGGCAGATCTCGGTAATCTGCTGCTGGGTGTCCACGATTTGTCCGATCCGAGCCAACCCATCACGCGCTTCGCGATGGGCTTCACGCAAAAGCTCTGTGCTTTTGCGAACTCGACGCCGTGCCTCGAGAGCGACCCCGAGTTTCGACGGGTGGCGCTCGCGTTCGAGAAGAGCAACTTCAGCTTCCCGGTGCTGATCAAGGAGCTGTTCTCTTCGCCGCTGGTGACCGGCGCGAGCAGTACGGCCACCTTCGAGCAGGGCGGAATGAGCGTGAGCATCGCGCGTCGCGATCAGTTTTGCCAGGCGCTGTCGAACCGCCTGATGCGAACGGACATCTGCTCGATTTCGGTGCCGCTGCCGACGGCGGCGCAGAAGACGACCCTCGGTATCGCCAACAACATCCCGGCGGACGCCTTTGGTCGCGGTTCCGAGAACTTGGTAACGCCCGCCGATCCGACGCTGTTCTTTCGCGCGGCGAGCGAGATGTTGTGCGAGGACATCGCGATCAAGGTGGTCGACGCGGCGACCAACACCGTCTACTCGAGCGCCGACGTCAGCAACAGCATCTCCGACATGGTGCAGCGCATCATGGGCTACCCGCTGAGTGACCCGCACTACGCCCAGGCCGTGCAGATTCTCACCGATCACTACACCGCGGCGAAGTCGGCGGCGGGCGGGACGGCCACGAAAGCCATGCAGTCGACGTTCGCAGCGGCCTGCCAATCGCCCACCTCCCTGTCTTTCGGCCTGTAGGAGAGCAAGAGATGATGAAGCGACGTGACGCGATCACAGCGGCATTATTCGGCTCCGGATACCTCGGGCTACGCGCGATAGCGACCGGCTTGCCGGCTTGGTACCTGGCGAACCCAAGCAAAGCCACCGCTCAAGATTTGGCCTGCGCGATCGCGGCGAAGGACAAGCTTCAGTACTTGGTGGTCGCCGCGTCGAGCAACGGCGATCCCATCAACTGCAATTGCCCTGGCACCTACGAGGTGGCGAGCGCGGTGCATCCCGACCAAGCCGAGGTCGCGAAGACGACGCTGACCTTGGGTTCGAAGAGTTATGGCGCGGCCTTGCCGTGGGCTTCCACCGACGTCAGCGGCTCGCTCGCGGCGGCCACGTTGTCGCGGATTAACTTCTTCCATTATCGGACGGGCTCCGTCGTTCACGGAGATCAGCCGAAGGTGATGAAGCTGATGGGCGGCACCAACCGTGGTGAGATGCTGGTATCGATTTACGCCAAGTATCTTGCCGGCTGTTTGGGCAGCATTCAGTCGGACCCTATCTCGGTCGGTGCCGGTCGCAATGCCACAGAACTACTCAGCTTTGGTGGGCGCCCGGGTGCCAATCTGTCACCCACTAGTTTGAAGGCGATGCTCGGTGGAACCACCGGCGGTGGCGGGCAGTTCGGAGGCGGAGCTTCCGGCGCGAACGCGCTGAAGTCGTTGCGCAGCTTGCGGGACAGCGCGCTCGACAAGCTGAACGCGCTCGCCAAGCAGGACGCGACCAATGTCCAGAAGCAGTTTTTGGATGCACTCGCTGCAAGTCAAACTCAAGTTCGGCAGCTCGCGGACACGCTCGCCAGTACGCTGAGCTCGATTTCAGCGGACGACGTGAAGGGCCAGGCGCTGGCGGCGGCCGCCCTCTTCTCGGCCAACGTGACGCCGGTCGTGTCCATGCACATTCCGTTCGGCGGCGACAACCACAGCGACCAGAACCTGCAGGCAGAAGCGGATCAACTGGTGAGTGGCGTGGCGGGGATCCAGACGCTGCTGGACGCGCTCGCGAGCGTCGGTTTGCAGGACAAAGTGACGTTCGCCACGCTGAACGTCTTTGGTCGAAACTTGGATGGCATCGCCAAGGTCACCTCCAAGTCCGGCCGCGATCACTACGCAAACCACGCCGTGGCCGTTCTGATCGGCAAGAACGTCGCGCCTGGCGTGACCGGCGGCGTGATGCCCGGCGGTGGTGGCGGCAGCTTCGGAGGGTCATCCACGGCGCTCGGAGCTGCCGATATCGATTCGGCCACAGGCGCGGGCCAAGCGGGCGGCGACGTGCCCTCGGCGCAAACCTACGGCTCGCTGGCGCGCACGCTCGGTGTGGCACTCGGTATTCCTGCGGCGTCGATTGCGACCGATCTGAACGCTAACGCCGGCGGCAAAGTGATCAATACGGCACTCAACGGCGTCAGCGGCTGAACGCGAGGCGAGCCGCCGAACACGAGGGGTAGCTACCCAACCCAGGGCGGGGTGGTTCAGCTCGCTTCGAGCGCGGCGCGGTAGCGCTGCTCCTCTGGGCCGAGCGCTGCCACAGCCTCGAGCGCGCGCTCGGCGATGGCCTGGTGTGTTTTCGGCGTGGATGGCGAGCGCATCAGATCCCCGAAATCGACCGGCGCCCCGAATACCACCACGATCTTACGGCCCGTGCGGTCGAAGTTGCTCCGCACCTGTCGCGGCAGATCATTGATCAAGCCGTTCACGAAGACCGGGATTACTGGCACCTGTGCGTTGCGAATCACGCGACCGACGCCGCGTTGCGCGGGCAGCAACGTGTACGGGTCGTCGTCGCGCTTCCTGGTGCCCTCGGGGTGAATGCCGACGAACATCCCGCCCTGTTGGATGAGCCAAACCAGCTCGTCCAGGCCGACCAGGTTCAGCGCCGCCTTTTTGCGCTCCCGAAAGATCGGCGGGTACATCGCGAAGAAGCTCATCACGCCGTTCACGAACAGCCCGACGGGGTTCGTATAGAAGAAATTCGCGCGCACCGGGAAGATGATGCGCTGGGGCAGCCCGCGTCGCACGAGCTCGGCCGTCACCACGTAGAGGTCGAAGAAGCTTCGGTGATTGCAGACCAGAATCACGCTCTTGTCGGCTTCGAGCGGCGGCAAGCGCTCGAGGCCGTACACGTGGCGAAGGTGCTTCGTAAAGTGGTGAATCCACAGCGAACCGAACGCGCGCTGGCAGCGCCGGATCGCGCGGTCGAACAGGCCGGGCTCGAAGGTCCAGCGCACGAAGCGCATGATCGAGCGCTCCATCAGCGACAGGCGTCGTGCGCCGTGAGCCAAGAGATCGGGACGCGTCGCGGGCAGCTCGGGGTCACTCTCGGTGGTCGTCAACGCAGCGTTGCTCATCGCGACCAGTGCTCAAGCGGTCTCTGCGACGAACAGCACGTCGAGGTAGCCCGGAGGTGGCAGCTTTCCTTCGAGCTCCTGCGTGACTTCGTCGAATAGGCCCTGACGATCGGCGCCTTCGGCCACGTTGAGCGTGAGCGTGAGGTGCGGCTCGAGATCACGGTCGGGATTGAAGGTCCGCTCGAGGCGGTGGCTCGTCACGTCGGCCTTCTTCGCGAGCCAGTTGGCGAGCGCGCCGAGCAGCGCTTCGGGCGGCGGTTCGCCGGCTTCGGCGACCAGCGTGCGCGCGGTTTCCTGTTCGGGGATGTTCGCCACGTACGCAACCAGTGGCAAGGCCTTGCCGGCCAACATGCTGCCGAGCTCGGCGCGCGTCAGGCAGAGCTCGCTCTCGCTGCCAGGGTCGATGACCAGACCGAGCACGGCCTCACCGTCGATCACTTCCAGCGCCATTTCGAGGGCAATTCGCGCGGGGAACGCGCACACCTTGAGCGGTTCGGACGCCGTCTGCCAGCCTAGGGCCTCGACGATCGGTCCGAGCGGGTCCGGGTAAGTGAAGAGCGCCGAGAACAGCTTGCCTTCGTCATCCGGCAGCAAATGCGGCACCAGACGAAGCTCGCGGTCGAGTTCGACACGCTCCCCCTCGGGCGCGTCCGGCAGATCCTCGGCCAGCGGGATCAAGAGCTCCGCCTGGTCGAGGCCACCGAGCAGCGCTTCGACGTCGCGGCGGAGCCCGCGGCGGGCCTGCGCTACCAGCTGGGTGAAGGTTCCGGGTTCTGGCGCGGAATCCGCGGGGTTCGACACGTTCGCGGCCTAACACGAAGCGTCTCTCGACGCACGGCTCGCCCTCTTCTACCCTGCCTCCCCCCGATGTTGGCGCGCCGCACGTTCTATCCCGAGATTCAGCCTTACCGCAGCGGATACCTCCCGGTCGAAAGCGGCCACTCCCTGTACTTCGAGGAGTCGGGCAACCCGAACGGTAAGCCGGTAGTTTTTCTACACGGCGGCCCGGGTGGCGGCACGAGTCCGAGGCAACGCCGCTTCTTCAACCCCGAGCGTTACCGAATCATCCTTTTCGATCAGCGCGGCTGCGGCAAGAGCCGCCCTCACGCCTCGCTCGTCGACAATACGACCTGGCACCTCGTGGCGGACATGGAGAAGCTCCGCGAGTTACTCGGTGTGTCGCGCTGGCAGGTGTTCGGCGGCTCGTGGGGCAGCACGCTGGCCCTGGCGTACGCAGAGCGGCATCCCGAACGCGTGAGCGAGCTCGTGTTGCGCGGCATCTTTCTGGTGCGCCGCTGGGAGCTCGAGTGGTTCTATCAGCGCGGCACGAGCCTGTTGTTTCCCGAGGCCTGGGCCAAATACGAAGCCCATATCCCCGAGGCGGAGCGCGGGGACTTCATGACCGCCTACCACCGGCGCTTGACCAGCCCCGACTTGAACGTGCAACGCGAGGCCGCGCGCGTCTGGAGTGTGTGGGAAGCCAGCACGAGTCACTTGTTGCCTGACGAAGACTACATTCGCAGCTGCGCGGGCGACGAATTCAGCTTGGCCTTCGCGCGCATCGAGAGTCACTACTTCGCGCATGGGGCCTTCCTCGATCGCGAGAATCAATTGATCGAGGACATTGCGCGAATTCGCCACATTCCTGGCGTGATCGTGCAAGGTCGCTATGACGTCGTGTGTCCGATGCGCAGCGCGTGGGAGCTGTCCCGAGCTTGGCCAGAAGCGAGGCTGGCCGTGGTTCCCGACGCCGGCCACTCTGCCTATGAGGCGGGCATCGTGCATGAGCTCGTGAGCGCGACGGACGCCTTCTCCGCCCAGTGAAAATCACTATGCGTCTTCAGCGTGCGATAAACACCGTCAAGAAGTTGTATTCGAAGCGCGCGCGCCGGGTGTATCTCGGTCGCACCCGTGCCCACCTCGAGCTCCGAGCGCTCAGCGAAAGTGAGCACGAAGCTCTCGCCGATGCGCTCGAGCGCGGCTACCGGGAGCTTGCCCACGTGAGCTGGGTCGACGTGTATCGCGAGTTGTCGCGCGTCGTCGTGACCTTCGACGATGACGCTTACACGATCGAGGAGTTGCTCGAGGTGCTGCTGAACGCCGAGCGCGCGCTCGGCATCCAAGATGCGCCGTTTCACGATGCTATTTGGGAATATCCGGGCGACGAGGAGACCGCACAGCGCCTCGGCCTCGGGATGGTCGCCGATGCCGTCGGGATGGCGGTTGGCTTTGGCCTGCGCTTCTCGCCGCTGCCGGCCTCGCGCATCGCGGGCACGTTGGCCTCGGTGGTAGCGATCGTGCAGACCTCGCCGCGCCTGCGTCGTTCACTCGACGAGCGCGTGGGGCCGAACCGTGCGGATCTCGGTATGAGCATGAGCGCCGCGGTCGCCTACGGCCTCGCTCAGCGCCCGGGCAGCGCGATGGTCGAATTGGCGCACAAAGCCGCCCAGCTCGGCGCGGTGCGCGCGCGGCGCCGGGTGTTCGAGCTGCGCGAGCCAGAACTTTTCCGGCATCGCAGCGCGAGTCCAGCGTTTCGTCCGCTAGAAGCGCGTCCGCGCCCGCTGCCGCGCGGCCCGATCGAAGAATACGCCGATCGCGCCTGGGTCGTCTCGCTCGGCGGCTTCGCGGTGAGCTTTCTCGCCACGCGCAGCGTGCAGCGCGCGGTGGCGGCGCTGTTCGGCGGCTTGCCCAAGCCCGCGCGCCACGGCCGCGAGGCGTTCTCGGCGCACCTCGAGTCGCAGCTTTCCTCGCGCGGCATCTTAGTCGTCGATCGCGAGGCGCTGCGACGGCTCGATCGCATCGATTGTTTGGTGCTGGAAGGTGGCCTCGTAGCGCGCGATCGTTTCGAGGTGCGCGCCGTGTTGTGCGAGCCCGAGTTCGACGATCGCGAAGCGCGCCGACTGGTGCACGAGCTGTTCGACGCGGCCCGACCCATCGCGCGTCACGAAGGGCTCGGCTATCGACTCGAGCCGCTCGGGCACGCCGTGGTCTCACCGTCTGCCGAGCTCGCGGGCCGCGCTGGCGAGCTCGGTCGCGAGGGCGGTTTGGTGTTGGCCTTGTCGCGCGCCGAGCGCGTGGTCGCCTTGGCCGAGGTGGAGTGGATCGCGCAGACCGGCATCGAGGAGTTGGTGGCGGCTGCGCACGACGCGCAGATGCGCGTGGTGATCGCTTCCAACGACGACGCGGTGCTGCAAGGCTTCGCTGCGGACGACACGATTTCGGACGCCGAGGGCATGGAGCGCGGCGTGCGCCGTTTGCAGCGTGAGGGCCGGGGGGTGTGCGTGGTGGCGACCACGTCGAGCCCCGGGCTGGCGGCGGCGGACCTCGGCATTGGCCTATGTCGAGACGGCACGGCCGCGCCGTGGGGCGCGCACTTGATGTGCCGGCACGACCTGTCCGACGTGCGCTTCTTGATCTTCGCGAGCGTGACGGCACGGCAAGTCGCCAAGCAGAGCGTCAATATCGCGCTCGGTGCGGCCACCCTGGGCGCATTGGTTTCTGCGGGCGGCGTGTTGCCGCTGACGGCGCGTCGCGTGATCGCCGTCGTCAACGCAGCTTCCTTGGTGTCGATGGGAAATGGCATGCGCGGAGGCATCGCGCTCTCGCGCCGCGCCTTGCCGCCCCCGCGCGATCGCACGCCGTGGCACGCGCTGGAAGCCGCGGGCGTCCTTCACAAGCTTGGTACCAGCGACTCCGGACTCAGTCGACGCGACGCCATCGAACGCCGGCGCTCGAGCGTACCCGCGCGTACCGCCGTGAGCGAGCTCATCGAGGCGGTTAGCGACGAGCTCTTCAATCCGCTGGCTCCATTGCTTGCCGCCGGAGCGGGGTTGTCCGCGGCGGTCGGTTCTTTCGGCGACGCAGGCATGGTCGGCGGTGTAGTGCTGCTCAACGCCTTGGTCGGCGGGGTTCAGCGCTTCCGCACGGAGCGGGCGATTCGTGAGCTCGGTAAGGCGTCGCGCCGCCGCGCGTTAGTGCGCCGCGCCGGGCAGCTGCTCGAGGTCGATGCCACGGAGCTCTCGCGCGGAGACATCGTGTTGCTCTCGGTGGGTGACGTCGTGCCGGCGGACTGCCGCATCCTCGAGGCAGAAGCGCTGGAGATGGACTCCTCGAGCATGACCGGGGAGTCCTTGCCGGTTGCGAAGCGCGCCGCAGCGTCGTTCGAAGCCGATGTCGCCGATCGCAGTTCCATGCTCTACGACGGCACGGTGGTGGCTGCGGGTCGTGCCAAAGCCGTTGTGATCGCGGTGGGCGACGACACCGAAGCGCGGCGCGGCGCAGTCGCACAAAAGCGCGATCCGAGCCGCGGTGGCGTCGAACGGCGCTTGCGCTCGCTGATCGACCTGACCGGGCCGATCGCTCTCGGCGCAGGGGTCGGCCTGATTGGGTCGGGGCTCTTGCGACGCCGCAAGCTCGAGGATTTGGTTGGGAGCGGCGTGAGCCTGGCCGTGGCGTCGGTGCCCGAGGGCCTACCCTTGCTGGCCACGGCGGCACAACTGGCCGCGGCCTCCCGCCTCACCAAGCGCGGCGCGCTGGTGCGCAACGTACGTAGCATCGAGGCTCTCGGTCGCGTCGATCTCATCTGTCTCGACAAGACAGGAACGCTCACCGAAGGTCGCGTCGAACTTGGGCTCGTAAGCAACGGTCAAACGGCGCGACGCGCGGCCGAACTTGGCGTGAATGAACGCGCCATTCTGGGCGCCGCGCTACGCGCTAGTGATATCGCCGCGCAAGCGGTGGACGCTACCGACGCCGCGCTCAACAAGTCCGCCACGGAGCTCTTCGTGCGCGCCGAGGAAGGCCGCGCGGGCTGGAAGAAGACCGGCGGCCTGCCGTACGAGGCCGGTCGCGGCTATGCGGCGAATCTCGGAGAGTTTGCAGAGGGTCAGACCCTCACCGTCAAGGGCGCCCCCGAGGTCGTGCTGCGTTTTGCCAGCGATTGGCGGAGGGACGACGAAGTCGCGCCCATCGATATGGCGACCTCTGCGGCGCTGCTGCAACACGCGAGCGATCTGGGGCGTCAAGGCTACCGGTTGCTCGCCGTGGCGGAGCGCGCCGCAGCATCGCTCGACTCGCTCGACCCAGCCGCCCCGAGCGGCCTCGTCTTTCTCGGGTTCATCGGCTTTCGCGATCCCGTGCGAGCGACGTCCAAGCGAGCCATCGAGGATCTGGTGCGGACCGGTATCCGCACGGTGATGGTCACGGGTGACCACCCCAGCACCGCGCGCGCCGTGGCCGAAGAAGTGGCGTTGCTCGACGGGCGCGAGGTGCTCACGGGCGGCGAGCTGAGCGAGCTTTCGGACGCCGAGCTCGATCGGCGTATCGATCAGATTGGAGTCTTTGCGCGCGTGACGCCGCCCCAGAAGGTGCGCGTGGTGCGCGCGCTGCAGCGCCGTGGTCGCGTGGTCGCGATGGTCGGCGATGGCTCGAACGACGCGCCCGCGATTCGCTTGGCCAACGTGGGGATCGCGATCGGTGAGCGCAGCACGTCCGCGGCGCAGGCAGCGGCGGACATCGTGTTGACGGACGAGCGCATCGAATCCCTGGCCCAAGCCATCTGGGAAGGGCGCGCCATGTGGGCGTCCGTCCGCGATGCGGTTTCGATTCTGGTTGGCGGCAATCTCGGAGAGATCGGCTTCACGCTCGGCGTTGGGCTGATCGATGGACGACCGCCGCTCAGCGCGCGTCAGCTCTTGCTCGTGAATCTGCTGACGGACGTCGCCCCCGCGATGGCCATCGTGATGCGCCCGCCGTCCGTCGACTCGCTCCGAAATCTAGCCAAGGAAGGGCCCGAGCGTTCACTCGGCCAGGCGCTGAATCGCGACATCGTGGCACGCGCCGGCGTGACGGCGCTCGGCGCGAGCGCGGCCTGGGCCATCGATCGCTTGACCTCGGGTCACGCGCGCGCTGGAACCGTCGGGTTGGTGGCCTTGGTAGGAACGCAGCTTGGACAGACCTTGCTCTCGGGGCGCTTCAGCCAACCCGTGGTGGCAACCAGCGTCGCCTCTGCGGTCGCGCTGGCCGCGATCGTTCAGACTCCGGGCGTGAGTCATGCGTTCGGATGTCGACCGCTCGGGCCCTTCAGTTGGGCTACGGCGATTGGTGCCTCCGCGGCTGCGACGGCGGCGACGCGCTACTTCCCAGGGCTCATCGATGAAGCCATGCGGCGTCTGCGGCTCGAGCGACCGATGTTCGTGGAAGACCGCGACGCGTTGCCCGACGCGGGCTAGCCTAGCTTAGCTAGCTCAAGTGGCGCCTGGAGGGCGCGAGCTCTTTGGTAGATGCACGAGACGTCGCAAGGTCGTGCGTAGCAGATCGGTGTCGAACGGCTTGGCGATGAGCGGATTTTGGAGCTTTGCCAAGAACTCGCGGCTCTGCGGGATGAGCGTGCCACCGGTCATGAAAATCATGCGGTCTTCGCTGCCCGGGTAGCTCCGCCGCACCGCCTCGTAGAGATCGATACCGGTCATCACGGGCATCATCAAGTCGCAGACGATGGCGTCGTAGTCGACGTTCGCGATGCGCGCCAATGCCGCCTCGGCGCTGATCGCCACGTCGACGTCGTGTTCGCTCTGCAGCACCAAACGCAGCGTATTGCCGACCGCCTCCTCGTCGTCCACCACCAGCACCCTGCCCCGCGGCGCGTCTCCCACGGGCGCTCGATTGCTCGCGCGCTTCACGGGAAGCTCGTTGGAGCTCGAGGCCGGGAATGAGACTCGAAATGTGGTGCCGCGGCCGACCTCGCTCGCGACCTCGATCGCCCCGTGGTGGCTCGAGATGATGCTGCGGCAGATCGGGAGCCCGAGGCCCGTGCCCACGCCGACCGGTTTGGTCGAGAAAAACGGCTCGAAAATCCGGGAGATCAGCGGATCTGGGATGCCCTCCCCGGTGTCTTCGATCTCGACCACGACGCGACCTGGCTCCGCGCGCAGGCGCGCGCGAATCTCGTCTTTGGCCGGGGTGCCATTCGGCATCGCCTGCACCGCGTTCAGCAGCAGATTCAGAAAGACTTGTTCGAGGCGGTTGGGGTTGCCATCGACGAGCGGTGTGTCGGCGTAGTCGCGTACCAAGCGTGCGCGTTGATTCAGGGTGTTGCCGACGATGGTGATGGCTGCCTCGAGAACATCGCGTAGATCGACCGGGCCGCGAACGCTGTCGTCACCGCGCGCGAACGTACGCAGATCACGCACGATGGTCGCCACGCGCTCCGCGCCATGGCAAGCGTCGCGCACGCGGATCATCATGTCGTCGATGCGATCCGGTTGGTTCGCGAGCTTGGGCAGCTCGCGTCGCAAGTATTCGAGGTTCAGGAGCACATAGGCCAGGGGATTGTTGATCTCGTGCGCGACTCCCGCCGACAAAACCCCGAGCGCGGTCAGCCGCTCCGCTTCGGCCAACCGCCCCTGGATCGCCTTCCTTTCCGTGACGTCGCGCGCGAAGGCGACGATCGCGCGGTCGCCCCCAATTTCGATGGGAATCGCCGAGATTTCGACGGTGAGCTCATCGCCCTCGATCGAGCGGGAGCGATATTCGGCGGCGTCTCGGTGCGGCTTCCCGGTTTCGAGGAGCTGCCGGATGCGCAACCCGCAGGCCTGCGCGTCGTCGGGGTGCAAAAACTCGGTGATGATGCGCCCTTCGCCGGCCTCGGAACTTGGTAAGCCGAGCATGCGCGCGGCCCGTGGATTCAAGAAACGAATGCGTGGCCCATTCAGAATGGCCACGCCGTCCGGCGCGCCCTCCACCACCAAACGAAAGCGCTCCTCGGACTCTTGCAGCGCGCTCATGGCGCGCCAGCGTTCGCTGGCGTCGCGGAAGAATGCCACCAACGCGCGCCGCGAATCGATCTCTACGTCGCTGAGCGTCACGTCGACGGGCAGACGCTTGCCCTGCTTCGTGACGACGTTCACCTCGAAATGATGGCGCGCGGGGTCGGACTTCGGCACTTGCGCCGCGTCGCGACGGCGTACTCCCTCTTCGGGTGCGAGAATGCCCCAGGGCCCGAGCTTCAGTACTTCTTCGGCGCTGTAGCCGAGCAAGTCCGAACCATATTGATTGAGGAGCAAGATCTCGGGCGGATCCTTGTCGACGAAGATGAGCGCCAAGCCGAGGCCGCTGCGGTCCGCCGCCACGCGAAGCGCCTCGAACAGCGCGCCTCCCCCGAGTCGCTCGAGCTTGGAAGACGACAAGGACATCCAGGAAGACGAGATTACCCTGACTTGGCGAGTTTCGCCCGGGTTCGTTCCGAGCCCATCCAGAACTTGGCCCCTCCGCACACGTTATGAGAGGTGCTGTTCATGGCGAAGATACTGCGCGTTGTCGCTGGAATGTTGCTGCTTCCTGCCTGCTCGTTGTCCGCGAGTGCCCCCCGAGGCGCCGTCGAGCCCGAACCCGCGTCGCCTCCGGCTGTTGCGGCGGCGCCGCCCGCCGTTGCCGATGCGGTTGCCGACGAGCCTGCCGCAGACCCGCGCAGAGTGGGCGATGTCGTCGTACATCGGTTCAGTGGCTCGTTCAGACGCTCGCCCGCAGTTCTTACCGAGGAGATCGTCGCCAAAGAGGGTGGCCTCTGGGTAATTGACCTTTCCCTGGAGGATGGGCGTCGCACGACGCGCCTGCGCGTGCGCATGGATCCCGAGGGTCAAGTCAAGCAAGCGTCGCGCCTGGTTTCTGGCAAGGAGCAGCCCGCCACGATCGCTGACTACGCGGCCCTGGTCCAAGAGACCGTGTTTTCGGCGGACGTGAACGATGGATTGCTCGCCTCGCAGCGTGGCACCTGTCTCGTCGGGTCCCGCGAGCTCGAGTGTGAAACGAAGAGCTACAAGGTGTGGATGGGAGAGCGCGTCGCGACGCTCAAGCTGAGTGAGAGCGCTGAGTTGCCCGGTCAAGACGTGGCCTCGGAAGTCACGAGCGAAGACGGACGACTGATCTATCGCTCGGAGCTTTTGACCGTCGAACACAAAGACGCGGAAAGCTCGGTGGCGGAGCGCTAGCAACTAGCGCTAGGCGACCGCGGTCAGCCAGTCCGCGTGCTTCTCGTCACGCCCGGTGACGGCCCGCAAATAGGCTCGCTGAAAGAGCGCTCCCAACGTGCCCTTGCCGGTGGCAAAGCTTGCGCTGTCGAGCTCGCGAACCGGCGTCACTTCGGCGGCCGTGCCGGTCAGGAACACCTCATCGGCGCGCAGCAGCTCCTCGCGCGTGAAGGCCTTGATTTGAACGGGCACGTTGTTGTCCCTCGCGATCGAGAGCACGCAGTCGCGCGTGATGCCCGGCACGATCGAGGACGCTTCGTCGTTGGTAAACAGCGTACCGGCTTTGACGAAGAACACGTTGTGCCCGGTAGCGCACGACACCGTGCCGTCCTGGTTCAACAAGATGGCGTCGTCGAAGCCGCGATCCATGGCCTCGTGCGCGGCGAGGACGCTGTTCGCGTAGTGACCGCTGGCCTTGGCCATGGTCGGCAGCACCGTATGATGGGGCCGACGCCAGCTCGAGACCATCAGTCGAATCCCTTTGCGCAAGGCGTCCGGGCCGAGGAACGTACCAAGCTCACGCACCGCGATGAACACATTCACGGGGCACTCACGCTTCGGCTTGAGGTCGATCGGCCCCGAGCCGAAATAGGCGAGTGGTCGCAAATAGCCGTTTTGGATGCCGTTGCGGCGCGTGACCTCGATCGCGCCTCGCGCCAGCGCATCGACGTCGAAGGGCACTTTCATGCCGTAGATTCGGGCCGAGAGCAGCATGCGTTCGAGGTGTTCGCGCAACCGGACGAGCCCTGGACCGCGATCTGTCGGATAGCAGCGAATGCCCTCGAAGACCGCCGTGCCGTAGTGCAGCGCATTCGCATAGTAGTGGACGTTTGGCGCCGCGGATTCGCGCACCTCGCCGTCCCACCAGATCCACGGTGCCAGCTTTTGTCCGCGTGGACGCGACGCCGTGAGCGCGTCGTCGTCGGGCATGCCGTGAAAGTTGGGCCACTCGTTGGGAATGCTAGTCATGAAGGGACCTTCGTAGGCTGAGAGCGGGGCGACAGTATAGCGCCTGGCTTGCGTGGGCGGACGCCACTACGCTCTCCCCGCCATGTTTTCTCGGCGCTCGGACGCAGATAGCGCGATGAACCCGCTGGCCTTGGAGCTAGAACGAGTAAGAAGCTCTGGCCGGCCGCTCTACGATCTCACGCGCTCGAACCCGACCGAGGTCGGAGTGCCCTTCGCGGCCGAGCGGATTCGAGCGGCGCTCGCAGCGCCCGAGGTGCTGCGCTATCGCCCGGACGCACTCGGGCCGAGCTCGGCGCGCGCCGCAATTGCCGCTGACGCGCGCGGCGACGGGCTCGTCATCGATCCCGAGCGCATCCTGATCACCGCGAGCACGAGTGAGGCCTACGGCTTGCTCTTCAAGCTGCTCTGCGACCCCGACGACGAAATCCTGGTGCCTCAGCCGAGCTATCCGCTCTTCGAGCAATTGGTCAGGCTCGAGTGCGCGCGCGCCGTCATGTATCCGCTCGGTTTCGACGAACGCTGGTTCATCGACTTTGCGGAGCTCGAGCAGCGCATCGGGCCACGCTCGCGCGCGATCGTCGTGGTGAGCCCGAACAACCCAACAGGGAACTATCTGAAGCGTTCCGAACTCGCGCGCCTTGCCGAGTTCGGGCTGCCGATCGTCTCGGACGAGGTGTTCGCGAGCTATTCGATCGACGCGCCAGTCGACTGTGTGCGCTCGGTGCTCGAGACCGCGCACGTGCTGAATTTTGCGTTGTCCGGCCTGTCGAAGCTGGCTGCGTTGCCGCAGATGAAGCTTGCGTGGACCACGCTTGGGGGGCCCTCCGAGCAGGTTAGGGAGGCGTTGTCGCGTCTCGAGTTGATGGCCGACGCGTACCTGTCTCCAAGCACGCCCGCGCTGGTTGCGCTGCCGGAGTTGCTCGCGGCGCGTCACGTGTCGAGCAGTCACGTGCTCGGGCGCGTGCGACACAATGCGGCGGCGCTCCGCGCGGGCGTGAGCGGCAGCGCCGTGAGCGTGCTCCCGATCGAGGGCGGGTGGTATGCCGTGCTGCGCTTGCCCGCCCTCCAAAGCGAGGAAGACTGGGTCTTGAGCCTGCTGCGCGAACGGAGCGTTCTCGTTCAACCCGGATTTTTCTACGACTTTGCTCGAGAAGCCTACGTCGTAGTCAGTCTCCTGACCCCCGAAGCAGAACTCGCAGAGGGACTCGAGCGCCTATTGCTCCACGTCGCGAGTCGCTGCTGAGTCGAGCAAATACGGGGCCCGGAACTCAGCGCCGGGCCCCTACGAGCGAGCCTCAGGCCGCCTTCGGCGAACGCCGGCGGCGTGCGATCGCAAGCGCCCCGAGCAGCAAGGCGGCGCCACTGGCCGTGTAGTCCGGCGCGGCCGTTTCCTCGATGCGGCAGCCACAGCCACCGGGCTTCTTCTTGATCGGCTCCGGCCCATTGCCGCCGCCGTCGTCGTCACCGTCACCGTCATCGTGCTTGGGAGGAGACGACTCCGACTTCTCGGCGCCGCCTTCCGACGACCCGGAATCCTTCTTTTCGTCGCTCTTGTCGGCGTCCTTCTTTTCGCCGCCGTCGTCCGCGTCCTTCTTCTTTTTCTTCTTCTCGCCGCTGAACACCATGGCGCGGCGGTCGATGATCTCGTTTTCGCCCTTGAACGCCAGCGTGACCGAAGTACCGACGGTCTGGCCATTGCGGCCATCGCGAATCGTGACCTTGTATTCGCCGGCCTCATAGCCGTGAGCGCGGGTGACCTTGAAGCTAAAGCGGGTGCGGCTCTCGATTTTTCCGCTGCCCGAGTCCAGAAAGCCGACGTCGACACTCTCGATCAGGGCTTGCCGGTTCTCGAGCGGGACCATGCGCTCGACCAGCTTGTCGCCATCGAGCATCGCGCGCTCGAAGTAGGCCGTCGGCTGGAATTCGAACTTCATCGGAACGTGAGCAACGTCCGGCGCGTGCGCCAGGAAGATGGCCACTTCCAGGCGCCACGACTTGTCTTCGCGCTCCTGGAGATCCTTCGATTTCCATTCGACGCGACCGGCGGCGTGGGCGGCGCTCGCGCTGAATAAGGCGAGCAGGGCAACGACCAGCGCCAGCAGTGGGCGCATGCGATGAGTGAGGGCTAGGCTGAGCAAACGAAAACCTCCGCGCGCGACGCTAACACGCAGAAGCCGGGAACAGTGCCCCGACTCGGCGCCTTCAGCTCGACTCAGAGCCGTCGTCGAGCCACGTCGGCGCTGGAATTGTATCGTGACGCTCGACGTCACCATCGCTGGTCGCGCTCCCCGGCGGCTTCTCACTGGCGCGTTCGGCCGCGGCGGGGCGGCGTTGGGCGCGCTCGCGGATAGTCGTGTCTTCCGACGGCGTGTCGGGTGAAGCGGCGGGTCCGGGTTTGGTGGCGTTCATGGTGCCCTCGGGGCGCCGCGTGCGATGGGTCCTGTCGGGGCCCGGCGGCACCCCCCTTCCAGCAGCCCGCTTAGCACGGATGCTGGGCCGGTGCCTCGAGATTTCAGGGCACCACTCGAACCTTAACGCCTGACTCAGTGCGTAACGGCCGGACGCGGCTCGCTCTCGGCGATCAAGAGGGGCCAGCTGAGCGCGTCGCGGCGCCAAGCCTCGGTGCCGCTCAGCCTGGTATCGACGCAGAGCGCGTACGTTCCACTGACCGGCGGAGCGGGCAGACCCATGGTGCGAGTTCGATAGCGCGGCGTGTTGGGCCGGTGAGAAAAGCCGTCCGTAACGGTCTCGAGGCCCGTCGACGCGACCAGGCAGAACCTGACCTCGAAGCGCTGGTTCAGGTCTTCCGGGCTAAGTTCGAAGTAAGCGTGGACCTCGAGCGGAAGCACGCTGCCAGGTGGAGGTGGCTGGTCCTTCGGAAAGTTCAGCTGTTCGACCAAGTTGAAGAGCGTGACGTTGTTCGAGTACCGGTCGAGACTCGAGCCACCAGCGACCGCGAGGAGATAACACTTCGGCATCGGCGGGCTTCGCCGTAACAGACTGCCCACGAGCCCGCAACGCGAGTCCTGCTTCTGCCCCCAGAAACCCGCTACTCAGTGGAAAAAGCGCGGCAGTGCAGAGCCCGTCGCCAGGCTGACGACAGTCACACTGCCGACCACGAACAAGAAGATCGAGATCACCCGCGCTACGCGCGTTGCCCGCGCGCGCGCGAACAGCCCCCAGCGTTCGCCGAAGCGTGAAAGTCCGGCAGCAAGGTGGGTTGCGATCGCGGCCAGCCCCAGCAGGTGCGCCGCGGCGATGAACGGGACGCCCCAGGCGGTCGTCGACAGCCCCGCCGCCAGCATGTCAGGGATGTCCTCGCTCGCGCGCTCGCCGCGTAAGAGCGGGCCGCGAAGCCACGCCGCATGGGCCGTCACGAAGGCGAATGCGGCGATGCCGGACACGCGTAGCCAGAGTGAGCGACTGCGCTCGCTGGGTTCGCTTTCGAGCGGCTGTGTTGTGAGCCAGAAGCCGTATCCTGCGTGAAACGCGAACGGCAGCCACACCAACAGGAGCTCGAGCAAAAAGCTCGGAGACCCTGCGGCGCGAGCTTGGAGCGCTTCCGCCCCGAGCAGTGCGGCGAAATAGCTCGCACTGTGAATGAGCAAGTAGACCGAGAGGGGTACGACACCGCTGAGCTCGAACCACTTCCTCAACACGCGCTTTGCTTCTACCACGCCGGGCGGAATTCTTTGGTGTAGGCTGGCGCGAAAACAATGTTGACGAGGCGCTTTCCGTGACGGCTTCTTTCGAGCTTCCGACGCGGCGCGCGACGCGTCGGCTCGCCGAGAGGCTCGCCCCGGCGCTGTCGTCCGGGGACCTCGTGATTTTGAGCGGGCCCTTGGGTTCTGGGAAAACCTTCTTTGCGCGAGCTCTCTGCCGGGCGCTCGGCGTTCTAGGCCGCCGCATCACGAGCCCAACATTTTCGTTGGTGCACGAGTATCGCGGCCGCTTGGCGATCGCCCACGCCGATTTGTATCGGCTCGAGGCTGAGGATGCCCTCGCGGATTTGGGGCTCTCGGCGCTGCGCGACGACGGCCGCCTGCTGCTCGTGGAGTGGGGTGGCCCATTCGCCGAGGCGCTCGGCGGTGATGCTCTCTCCGTCGAATTGTCGCTATCGCCACGGCTCGCGAGCGTGTCGAGCAGCGGGCGGCGTTCGGCCGAAGTGCTGGCGTTCCTGAGCGCCGAAGGAGCCTCGCTCGACTCCACGAATGCCCCGCGATAGGACTCTGGCTGTGAGCGGATCCGAAGACAGCGAGCCGTTGCCGGGACGCTCCATAGGTGGCGCGATCCTGGAGCCCGTGCTCGCGATCTTGGAGCAGTTCGGCGCGACGCTGGAGCTGACGGGACGCACGCTGGCCTGGTTGATCCGTCCACCGTATCGCCTCACCTTGCTGATTCAGGCCATGGACTTCGTTGGCGTGGGGTCGATCTTCATCGTCGCGCTGACCGGCGTCTTCAGTGGCATGGTGCTCGCCCTGCAAACCACCCACAGCTTGCGTCAGTTCGGGGCGGAAGGCATTGTCGGCTCGCTCGTCGCCATCTCGCTCACGCGGGAGATCAGCCCGGTTTTCGCGGCGCTCATGGTCACGGCTCGCGCCGGCAGCTCGATGGCGGCCGAGCTCGGAAACATGCGGGTCACCGAACAGATCGACGCCCTCGTCACTATGGGCGTCAGCCCCGTTCAGTACTTGCTGACGCCGCGACTGGTGGCCTCGGTGCTGATGATGCCGCTGCTCTGTGTGCTCTACACGTCGGTCGGCATGCTGGGCGCCTACGAAGTGGCGGTCGCCTGGCTCGGCGTCGACCCCGGCATTTTCGTCTCGAATGTCGAGAAATACCTAGTGCCTATGGATTTCTGGATGGGCGAAATCAAGGCGGCGGTGTTTGGTTTTCTGGTCTCGGCGATCGCTTGCGGGCAAGGCTTTCGCGCCTCCGGCGGCGCGAAGGGCGTCGGCGAGGCCACGACACGAGCGGTCGTGCAGAGCGCGGTCGCAATCCTGATTGCGAACTATCTGCTCACGAGCTGGCTGACGGATATCTGAGCGCGTCGTGGTGTGCGCCAGGCCTAGCTTTACACTCAGCAGCGCCACATCCCTAGCGCGCCATGGCTCGCACCCGGGCGGCGCTCCGCGCGATTCCGACTGCTGCGAGCCCCAACCCCGTCGCCACGGCGCCAGCATGCGCCACGCTCCTCAGCTCGAAGTTCCCCACGATGACGATGAGCGCGTAGGCCACCGCGAGGTTGAGGAGCCCCCAGAGCACGTTCACCGCGGGCGATGAGAGCCCCCGAAACGGCGGCGTCGCGAAGGGGCTGGGGAATTCGAGACCAGACACCCCGACCACGAAGTGGGGGAAGAAATTGGCCAAGAACGCGCCTCCGAAAAAGCAGGCCGCAACGTCATGCCAGGTCATCGAAGCCTCCGGATGGCAACGCCCTGTTGCCGTCTGGCGTGAAGATATCACCGGGAGCCCAGATGGCAACAGTTGGTTGCCATCTGAGCTCTCGGTGGTACTGTCGCTGCGGTGAGCGACTCAGGCGACTCGAGTCGCCGTACCCAAGGCCTCCTGGGAGGGCGCAGCGAAGAGGTGGTGCGCCGCGTCTTCGAGGCGGCCATTCGCGAGCTGGCGCGCTCCGGCTATGCCGGCTTTCGGATGGAGGAGGTCGCCTCGCGGGCCGCCGTCAACAAGACCACCATCTATCGGCGCTGGCCCAGCCGCCTCGCGCTGGTCAAGGCAGTCATGGAGCGGATGCGGACCCCTCTTCGCGAGAGCCCACTTCCCGACACCGGACAGCTGGAGAGCGATCTCCTCGAGGCATTCACGCGGCGCTTTACATTTGCTCGGAAGGTCGAAGGTCGGGCCTGGGCGCGACTGCTCGACGAGCGCGGCTCTCCCGAGGTTGAATCGATGATCGGCGATGCTGTGCAGGAGCGGAGTGACGAGTGGAAGGCGATGATTACACGCGCCATCGAGCGGGGAGAGCTTCCTGTTGGGACCGACTCCCGGCTCCTGTTGGACTTCATCCGGGCGCTGGCAGATGACAGCGCTCGACGCTCTCTGCAGCTAGACACGGCGCGCCTCACCTTGGCGGTGAAGACGGTCATTGCTGGAGCTCGCACTGGAGTGCTGGTCCGGAAGTGACCAACTACCCTTGTACTAGTCTCGAGTTCAGCACTTTTCGAGAGGGGTTGCCCACCCCGCGCCACCCCCGCGCCATGCTCGGCATTCGCGCGACTCCGCTTGCCTTCATCGCGTACGCGCTGGTCCTCACCTGGTACGTCCCGCACGGACACGGCTCACGCGCAGCGAACCTGCCAACCATGCCTTGGTACACGCAACAATCCGGCGTGACCTTCAGCGAGATGCTGGCAACGCTTCGTCGCGCATCTTGGCGAGAAAGACTTCTTGATCTAGCCGCAACGACGGCTGACCTACGTAAATCGCTGCGCCCCCTCGTGGACTACGTCGCCGCTGCTGCGGATGGGGTGGGGGCAACCCCTGCCATTCGGCCCGCTGATTTCCGCCCAACTCGAGACTAGTGTTGCGGCACCCCGGCCCCGGGCAAGCGCCCGAAGGTTCCTTGGGCGAGCGTGACCAGGTCGTTGCAGGCCTCGGGTCCCAGGTTGCGTTGCTCGTCCGGATCCTGCGCGAGATCGTAGCACTTCCACCCTGGGTCCCAAGAGCGCGCTTCGAGCTTGCGCGTGCCTCGCATGTAGCCCCAGTTCTCGAATGCGCAGCTCCACACGCCTGCGCAGTTCGTCATCGGCAGTGCTTGCTCGCTGAGCTCGCTGCGAATCAAGCTGTGTCCGGGCATTTTCGCGGCATATTCGTCGAGCTTGGGGTCGCCGAGCACACCCAGCAAGTCGAGCACCGTCGGGGCAATGTCGATGTGGAATAGGTTCTTGTCGCGCTTGCCGCGCAGGGCTCGCTCCTCGCCTTCCGTCAGCGTGCCTGGCGGCGCGTCGATCCAGGCGGGTACTTTGATCTCCTCATCGAAGATGCTGAAAGTGTGGCCCATCTGGCCGTGCTCACGAAACGCTTCGCCGTGGTCGCTCGTGTACACGATCACCGTGTGCGCGCCGGCCGGCGTCGAGCGCAGGTGACTGAGAAAGGCTGCGACGTGCTGGTCCTGCTGGTACACCGAGTTCTGGTAATAGTTCTTGAACGCGGCGTTCTCGTCCGGTCCTTTGCTGGTGGTCCAGGGCTCGAACGGCATCGGGCCGCGCGGATTCACGTAGTAGGGATAGTGCACGTTGGAGAGCTGCACGACGGCCAAGTAGGGCTCGCGCAGCTGCCCGATTTCACCGTTGATGCGCGCGGCGAGCAGTTGCTCAGGGGCGCCCATGTCGAGATCGGCGGTAGGATCGAGCTCTGTGGCGCTGGTGAAGCGGCTCACGCCCAGGTTCTTGACCCACAGCCGCGCATTGCCGAACAGCATGTTTTGGCTCGTCCAAAACGCGGTGTCATAGCCGGCCGCGCGCGCGTAGTCGAAAATCAGCGGCCAAGTGTGCAGCGTGTCGCGGGATTCGGTCGGCAACAGCCCGCTCCACAACACGGCCAGCGAAACCGCCGTGCACGAGTCGAGCGAGCGCATGTTGTTGAGCGGATAGCGCGCGGGGAACAGCCGATTGGTGGCCTCGGTGCGTCGACATGCTTCGTCGTATTCCACACACACGCTGTCCGCCCGCACGCTCTCCAGAATCACCAAGACCACATTGCGCTTGGGCAGATCTGCGCGTCGGGTCAAGCTTGGAACCGGCAACGAATTGCGGGCACGCGGCCGCAGTTGGTTCGATTGCTCGGTCATGCCGAGCTGCGTGCGTAGCAGTCCGCCGACCGCGTTCAAGAAGAGTACGTCGGGCGTGGAGGCTTGCAGGTGGCGATGCTGCGTGGGCACGAAGAAGCTGCCAACGAGCAGTAGCGGTGCCAGAATGCCGGCGATGATCGCAGGCCAGCGGCGCGGCTCGAGCAGACGGCTACCGACCCACACCAGGGCGATGGCGAGGGCGAGTGGTGGCGCCTTGGCGCGCAGGTAGTTGCCCAGATCGGCGGCTACCTGATTGACGACGCTGTCCTTGAAATTCGACGCGAACACGGAGACGTCGACGTTCAGGTAAGCGTTGTACTGGCCGAAGAAATACGATTGCGCGCCGATCGCCAACGTCAGCGCGATCGCGAACAGCACCGCATTCACGTGACGCAACGCGCCACGCCGCGGGGACGCGGCGTAGACGAGGGTCGCCCACAACAGGGTACTTTCTGCGACCGCGGCTAGGTAGGTGAGCACGTAGTCGCCGTGCAGCTCACGCAAGCGCGGCCCGCGTCGCAGCACGTCGAGTCCGACGTCTGTGAGTGATGGCAAAGTCAGCAGCAGCACCGAAAGCGCCAATCGCAGCCGCGGCGAGCGCAGCAATCGGCTGGTACTCGTGGGCTCGGGTGGGCTCAGGGGTTTCTGTTCACCCGGGAAAAACGTGGCGTCGGACAAGACGGGCGAGTTTACTCCCTAAATTCCAGCTGCAAAGGGGGAGGAGAGCGGAGCCCCTCATGCTCCGGCGTGGCGGGCCGTATTGGGCGTCACATGGTGCGCCTCGGCTGTGCCCTCCTTTTTGCCTCCACGCTGCTCTTCGGCTGCAACCGCTCGGAACAGGCTACGGCGGAGGCTCGCCCCACGCATACCAAGGCCGCCGCCGCCGCCAAAGCCGCCGAAAAGGCCAAGGCGCTCGAAAAGGCCAAAGCCAAGCCCGAACAGAATGAGCATGCGGACGAGCCGCGCCGCTTCGTCGTGCCCTTCGCCTGGGAAGCCTCGCGGGACGAGCCGCTGTCCCAGACGCGCGCCTACCTCAAGGAGATTCTGGCCGACAACCATGTCTACATGGAGCACGGCCCCAAGTTCTTCGCCTCTTTTGCGGACGGCCAGAAGCCGCGTGCCACGGTGCTGACCTGCGCGGACTCGCGGGTGCACACCTCGGCGTTCGATACCACGCCCGAGAACGACGACTTCATGGTGCGCAATATCGGCAACCAAGTGAACAACGCGCTCGGCTCGGTCGAGTACGGTGTGGAGCACTTGGAGACACCGGTGCTGATGATTCTCGGCCACTCCGGCTGCGGAGCGGTGAAGGCGGCGATGGGCGATATCTCGACCCAGAGTGAGGCCGTGCGCCACGAGCTCGAGAACCTCCACGTCTCCAAGCCGAAGACCGGTGTCTCTGCGGACGCAGCCTGGTCTGAGGCGGTGGTGGAGAACGTGCACTCGCAGGTGGCGATTGCGCTGCAGCACTTCGGCTCTCGCGTGCAGGAAGGCAAGCTCACCGTCGTCGGCGTGGTCTACGACTTTCGCAACGACCTTGGCCATGGCTCCGGCAAGATCACGATCGTCGATGTGAACGGCAACAGCGACGCTAGCCGCATGCAAGCCTTCGTCGAAGCCATCGAGAACGACGCCGCGCCCGGCGCCTCCCGCAAGAAGGACGGCGCCCGTGGCAAACGCGGAGACGTCGAGCGCGCAGACTCCGGCTCTGCCAGCGAGGCCGCGAACAATCCGCTCTCCCCCGAGCTCAAGCGCGTGGTCGATCGCGCCAACGAAATGGCCAATCAGGCCAGCGCACCCAAGTTGCGCACTGCGGCGCCAGCGCCGTCACCGGCCGCGGCGTCTGGGCACTGAGCCGCGATCAGCTGAGCGCCAGCATGCGCTCGATGGGCAGCTTCGCTCGATCGCGCAGCTCCTCCGCCATCTCGAGCTCGGGCGCCAAATCGCGTAGCGCGAGGTACACCTTCTCCGGCGTATTCAAGCGCATGAACGGGCACTCGTTGCAGGCGCAATTGGCCTCGGGCGGCGCGGGGATCAGCACCTTGTGCGGCGCGCGCTTTTGCATTTGGTGCAAAATGCCAGGCTCCGTGACCACCACGAATTCGTTCGCGGGGTCGGCCTCGACGAATTTGAGGAGAGCCGCCGTCGAGCCGATGAAGTGAGCGCGATCGAGCAGCGCCTCTTCGCACTCGGGGTGGGCGATCACCTTCGCCGCCGGGTGTTGCAGCAAGATCGCCTCGAGCTTCTTCAAGCTGAAGGTCTCGTGCACGATGCAGCTACATTGCCAGAGCAGCATGTCGCGCCCGGTCTTCTTGATCAGATAGCGCCCGAGGTTCTTGTCGGGGGCGAACAAGATGGTCTTCTCGGCAGGCACGGCGCGCACGATCTTCTCGGCGTTGCTCGAGGTGCAAATGTAGTCGCTCTCAGCCTTCACTTCGGCGCTGCAGTTGATGTAGCTGATCACCACCGCGCCCGGGTGCCGCGCCTTCCACGCGCGAAAGCGGTCCACGGGGCAGCCATCGGCGAGCGAGCAGCCGGCCTTGAAGTCCGGCACCAACACCGTGCGCGTCGGGTTCAGAATTTTCGCGGTTTCTGCCATGAAATGCACGCCCGCGAACAGGATGACGTCGGCCTCTGTGCGCTGTGCCGCCTGCGCCAATTGCAGGGAGTCCCCGATGAAGTCAGCCAGATCTTGGATCTCACTGTCCTGATAGTAATGAGCGAGTAGGACGGCGTTGCGCTCGCGTTTCAGGCGGCGAATCTCCTCGTCGAGGTCGGCGAAGTCCGATGCGGGCGTGGGAAGCTCTGCGAGCGTGGCCATGGCGTTGAAGTACTAGTACCGGCTCGCGCGTTCGGCCACGGGTAGGCCCTCACTCCTTTGGAGTTTTGTCGACCTTGGGCACCGCGTCAGCAAAGTGTTCGGCGAAAAACTCGGGCGCTTTGGCGCGGCTGAGGTCGAGCTCGAATTCGGGTACGTCAGTCGCTGCGAGCTTGTCCAAGAACTCGCGCACCTCGCGGCGCGCCAGCCCGAGCGACTCGAAGCCCGGCTCGTCCACGCGGCCGCCCGGGTTGGCGCTGAGCGTGCCGTCGTCCTGAGACACCAAACGGCGAATCGCGTCGAGTTCCATCCGGCTGAGGCGCGCACCACACACGTCGTAGTCGATCCAGGCTTCGTAGCTGAGCGGCGCGACGCGCTTCAGCATGCCGGCCATGACGCGGCCGTACTCCTGAATTTCCCACTGCGCGTGCGCATCCACTCGCAACCGCAGGAAGTGCAGCAGGTTGTGGAGGTCGACCTTCCAATACCACTGGGTGTAGGTCGAGAGCGGGAGATCGATGCGCGCGAGCTCTCGGGCCATGTCCTCGCCGACCATCCACTCGTAGGCGTCGCGGCTGCGGGTGCGGATCTCGTTCCAGCGTCGAACCGCCTCGGCATGATGCTGAGCCTCCACGGGTTCGCCACTCCGCCCCTGGTTGTTGCGCGCGCTCTGCGTTTGCAGCTGCGCCGCATCGGGCGTGTAAAAGAGCATCGGCATCAGCGAATAGCGACCCGAGTATTCGTTGACGTTGGCGGTCCGGTGCCGGATCCACTGACGCGCCACGAACATCGGCATGCAGCAGTGAAATTTGAGCTCGACCATTTCGGTCGGCGTCGTGTGCAAATGGCGCCGCAAATAGCGCAACAGGCCGCGCGTCTGACTAGTCTTGCGCGTCCCGTAGCCGTAGCTCACGCGCGCGGCGCGCTCGATGCATTCGTCGGTTCCCATGTAATCGACGAGCGCCACGAAGCCGTGGTCGAGCACCGGAAAGTAGCGACCGAGCAGCTCTTCGGCACCAGCGGAAACGGGGCGTTGGGTATTGCTCATGCGGGGGATCCTCAGGCGGGCGACGGCCGGGCGGAGTCACTACCACCTCCCATTCCCGCAGGGCAGCGTC
>JAEUAF010000126.1 GCA_019695485.1 Sorangium sp. | reverse complement strand
ATGGCAGCAGGGTAGCGCTCATTTCGCTTCGGTCGCGGCCAATTTCATCCGTTTGACATCAAACCATATCCGGGTAAAAGTGATGGCCCTCGCTGCGGCGGACGGAACACTTTGCGCAGCGGAGCGCCCGTCCGCGCGGGCTTTTCCCTCGTTGGGGTAATGATGCCGAGACTGATCGTCGTTTCGAATCGCCTTCCGCTCACCGTCCAAAGCAGCGACGCTGGTCTCGAATTTGCGCCCAGCGCGGGTGGGCTCGTCAGTGCGCTCGGCGCCTACTTGGAGAGTCGGCGGCGGGCCGAGCCGGATTTCGACTGTCTGTGGGTGGGCTGGCCCGGCGCCCCGGTACCGGAACATCAACACGGGGAATTACGTGAGCGCCTGCAGCGTGAGTACGCCGCACACCCGGTGCTGATCTCGGCCGAGGACGCGCACAATTTCTACCACGGCTTCTGCAACAACACGCTCTGGCCCCTATTTCACTATTTCCCGTCGTACGTTGCCTACGATCCCACCTACTGGGAGACCTACGTTCGCGTGAACGAGCTCTTTCGCGACGCCGTGCTCGCCGTCGCCCAGCCGGGAGACACAATCTGGGTTCACGACTACCAACTGTTGCTCTTGCCGCGCATGCTCCGCGACGGGCTACCGGGCAGTAAGCTTGGCTTCTTCCTGCACATCCCATTCCCGTCGTACGAGCTCTTCCGCTTGCTACCACGCGCCTGGGCGAGAAAACTCATTGCCGGCATGTTGGGCGCCGATCTGATCGGCTTCCACACCTTCGACTATACGCAGTATTTCCTGCAGTGCGTCTTTCGCACTATGGGCTACGAGCATAGCCTCGGCCAGATCGCGATGGGCGATGAAACGCGCCGCGCCGACACCTTCCCAATCGGCATCGACTTCGACAAGTTCATGAACGCCGCGACGAGCGAAACCGTAGCCAGCCGCCGCGCGGATCTGGAAGCAGGAATTCGGGGACGAACGGCGATTTTTTCAGTAGACCGCCTGGACTACACGAAGGGGATTTTGAACCGACTGCGCGGCTACGCGGAGTTTCTCAAGCGCTACCCCGAGTGGCAAGGCAAGGTGGTGTTTCTGTTGGCGGTCGTGCCGTCACGCGCCGAGGTTCCGCAATACATGCGCATGAAGCACGACCTCGAGAATCGAGTCGGGCAGATCAACGGTGCGTTCGGGACCCTGGATTGGGTGCCTATCGTCTATCAGTATCGGTCGCTCGACTTCGACACGTTGGTTGCGCTGTACCAACTGAGTCCGATCGCGCTCATCACGCCGCTGCGGGACGGCATGAATCTGGTGGCCAAGGAGTACATCGCGTCAAAGCCCGACGCGACGGGCGTGCTAATTCTGAGCGAAATGACCGGAGCCGCGCGAGAGCTCGGCGAAGCCATCTTGATCAACCCCAACCATTGGGGAGAAATCGCTGACGCCTTGTTGCAGGCCCTCAGCATGGACCGCGCCGAGCAGATTCGCCGCAATCGCCCCATGCAGGAGCGGCTTCGCGCCTACGACGCGAGGCGTTGGGCGAGTCACTTTCTTTCATCTCTGGAGCGGGTCAAGACGCAGCAGGGGCAGTTGGCGACCAAGACGTTGACACCGACGCTGGTGTCGGCAATCTGCGAAAAGAGTCGCCTCGCTTCGAGTCGCTTGTTGCTGCTCGACTACGACGGAACGCTGGTCCCGTTCGCGAGTCAGCCGCAGTTGGCCGTGCCTGACGCCGAGCTCTATGCCCTGCTCGCGAGCCTTCGCTCGGAGCGTACTCGGATCTTTCTGATCAGCGGGCGCGACCGACACACGCTGGGGTCGTGGTTCAACGGGCACGGCCTTGGCCTCATCGCCGAACATGGGGCATGGATCCGGGAGGGGGACCTCGATTGGCAGATGACGAAGCCGCTGACCTCAGCCTGGAAAGAGCGACTCATTCCGATTTTTCGCACCTACGTCGATCAGGTCGGGGGTTCACTGTTCGAGGAGAAGGACTTCTCGATCGCCTGGCACTATCGGCGTTGCGACCCGCAGCTTGGCGCGCAGCGAGCCAAGGAGCTGATCGACGAGGTCACTCAATTTACGGCCAATTTGGACGTCCAGGTCCTGGAAGGGAAAATGGTGGTGGAAATCCGAAACGCGGGCGTCAACAAGGGGGCGGCCGCGCTGCGCGTCACGGCGCAGCTGAATCCCGAGTTCATCCTCGCCGTCGGTGATGACCAGACCGACGAGGACCTCTTCCGAGCTTTGCCCGAGACAGCCATTTCGGTTCGCGTCGGAGTTCCTTTCTCTCACGCGCGCTATCACGTGAACGACAATCACGACGTGAGACGCCTGCTCGCGCAACTGGCAACGCACGGCGTGCCTGGCAGCGCGCCGTGAGCGCGGGCGTCCATGTCGCGGAGTAAGCTTGATTCACGCCGAAGAGCTGCGCAAAGTGACTCGGCTCCTCCGGAGGCCTCGCCCATCCTAGTGCGCATCGTCCGCCTGGCAGGGCGCCCGCTCGAGCGCTTCCTGCGAGTGGAGGCGGCGAGCGGCATTCTGCTGCTGATTGCGGCCGGCATCGCCCTCGCGTGGGCCAACTCGCCGTGGGCGAATGCCTACCTGCGCTTCTGGCATACGCCGATTGGCATTCGAGTCGGGGCCTTCAGCTTCGCGCGGAGCTTGGAGTTTTTCGTCAACGATGGCTTGATGGCCATCTTCTTCTTCGTCGTCGGCCTCGAGATCCGGCGTGAGCTTCATCGCGGGGAGCTCTCGGAATGGCGAAGGGCCGCCTTGCCCTTTGCGGCGGCCCTGGGTGGGATGCTCGCTCCTGCGCTTCTCTACCTTGCCTTGGCCGGCGCGCCCGCCACCAGGTCAGGCTGGGGCGTCCCGATGGCGACCGACATCGCCTTCGCGGTCGGTATCCTCGCGCTGCTCGGCGGGCGAGTCCCGGCGGCACTGCGGGTGCTGCTGCTGGCACTTGCGGTGATCGATGACCTCGGCGCGATCGTGATTATCGCGGCCTTCTATTCGTCGGGAATTCAACTAGGGGGGCTGCTCGTAGCGGCGCTAGGGCTGTCGTCGGTGTACGTCTTGCAACGTCTCGGCGTGCGTTCAAAGCTGTTGTACGTGGCTCCCGCGGGGGTCGTGTGGGCGGGGGTCTATGCCGCCGGCGTTCACCCGACCATCGCTGGCGTTATCGTCGGGCTCATCACGCCGGTTCGTGCCTGGCTAGGGCCGGAAGGCTTTCTGGTCGGCGTGCGAAAGGAGCTCGAGCCCTGGTCACAGGCGGACCCCAGCATGCTTTCGTCACAAGCGCTGGCACAAACGCTGCGGCGCGTGGATACGGCCCGGCGCGAAGCGTTGTCTCCTGCCGAGAGCCTGATCGAAACGCTACACCCCTGGGTTGCCTTCGGCATTATGCCCGTGTTCGCGCTGGCCAATGCGGGTGTCCCAATCGCGGGCGGGGTCGCCGACGCGCAGTCGTGGCGCGTCGCGAGCGCAGTGGGAGTGGGTCTCGTGGTCGGAAAGCCGCTCGGTGTGCTCTTGGCGAGCGGGCTCGCGCTGCGGCTCGGTCTCGCCAGCCTGCCGAGGGGCATCGGTTTCAGGCAGCTGGTCGTGCTGGGCGTGGTCGCAGGCGTTGGCTTCACGATGGCGCTATTCGTGGCGAAGCTCGCGTTCGCGGACGCGACGCTGCTGTCTGCCGCCAAGCTTGGCGTGCTGGCCGCCAGCGGCTCAGCCGCGCTGCTCGGTTTCGCGCTCGGCAGAGTGCTTCTGACGCGGAGCGGCGCTCCCGGGCCTACAATCAGCGCTGACGAAGCCGAAGCCTCCACCGAGCTCTGATGATGCTCCTTCAGCTCAACGCCGTTGGCGAGCCTGTCGGTTCTTGTCCAAAATGCCGAGGATCATCAGAACGAACGCCAGCAGGCGTAGCAGGAGACTGTAGTATTGCGTGTCGCTGTGGGGATCGGCCAAGCCGAGCGTCACCCAATGCACCGAGAGGACGGCGAAGGCCGCCGCGAAGGCAGCAAACAGTCGCTCGCGCGTGTGCTGCCAGTACTTCAGGAAGAACAGACTGACCACCAAGCTCAGCGCCGCTGAGATCCCGCACATGAGTGGGTTCAAGGGGACTCCCAGATTAGCCCGATCACCAGCGTAAGCAGCGCGGCAATCCCCGTAGTGTTTCGCCAAAGCCGCAGATCGACGTTCGGCACGACGATCAGGTCGACACAGAGCAGGAGGTTATTCAGTGCCAGACCGACGAAGCAAGCACTCATCCAGAGCGCTAGCCGCAGCCGCGTCCGCCGATAGTTGTGCACGAGCAGACCCGCGCAAAAGGCGCTGGTCAGCGCGCAGAGCAGGTAGACCAGTTCAGCCACCCTGCTTCGGCTTCCCCAAAAGGAAACAGTTCGCAAACGTCTTCATGGTGGAAGCGCGAAGACGCCGGATTGAGTTTTCCGTCATGATTCGGATCACCTGAAATCGGTCCTTCTCGAAGAAGGCTGCCAGGAGCCCAACGTCCGCGTCGAGCTGGGCATCGGCGGGTTCATATTTGAGGAGCCCACGTGAATCGGGGATCCGCGTCAACAGGTTTGCGCTCGCTAGGCCGTCCATGGCGTCCTCGAGCGCGGAAGCTTGCAGGCCGAGCTCGTGAGCCAGGCGCGTCGCGTCAATCGCCTGCGTGCGATGGTTGAAAAACCAGAGCAGCGCTTCGAGCTTCTCGTAGGTGTTGACATACTGGCTCATGAATTGTTGGAGCCGTGCGGGGAACGCATCACTCGACAATGGCGGCTCGACTTAGGGGCGCCACGGCGGGGCGGCATGAACGGCTGAGAACGCGGAGGATGGCACGCTTTGGCTCCTCATAGTTTGATGTCAAACCATTCGCCTACCACGCCCAGCAACGCGCGACCAGCAGGGCAACCGAAGCCGCAGCCCCACCCTAGGGGCGAAAATGATCACCGCGCAAACGGCGATACTCGTCACGCCGTATGGTCCTTTGGCTTCCAGGCCGATATTTCGCCACCGCCTCGCGTCGTTGAGTGAGGTAACCGGGTGCCGATTCCGCCGTAGACCCGAGCGCCGACTCAGACGGAGAAAACATGTCTGCACGCCAGTTTGCCCTCGACACGCCCGTTCGCCAGAGCTCTCCAAACGCACGGGCTCAACCGAGAGGACGCGTTGGTTGGATGCTGTTGGCGCTGGCGCTCGGGACCGGCTGCCGCGCGGGCAGAGCCGCAGCGCCTCCAATCGACGTCGCTGGGACGGAGACGATGGCGCTCGCGCCAGCCGCGTCTGGCGCGCGTTCGACGCGGGCCGACATCGCCGGCCAGGTTCAGAGCGGCGCCTTTGCATTGCCTCGCGTGGCGGCCATCGGCTTCAGCGTGTCCGATCTGGAGCGCGCTAGCGCCGCGTTGGAAGAGCTCGATTTCGTCCCTGGTCCGATCTGGGTCGACGAGGGGCCGAGCTTCGAAGCGTTGGTTGGTCTTCCTAGCGCTCGTGCCCGCTCGCGCCAGCTTCGCCTTGGGCGCGAGGTCGTTGTGCTCAGCGAGTACCAGACGCCCAAAGGGCGTGCGATTCCCGACGATTCGAGCAGCAATGACGGCTGGTTCCAGCACTTGGCGCTCGTGGTGTCAGACATGGACGTCGCGTTCGCGCGCGTCTCTCGGAGCTTTTCGAGCGACGCCCGCGCGCCGTTCGCTCCGATCTCGCCTGCTCCACAGACGTTGCCGCTCACGAACCCAGCCGCCGGAGGCATTCGAGCGAGCTATTTCAAAGACTTCGACGGTCATGCGCTCGAGCTCATTTGGTACCCGGTCGGGAAGGGGCGGCCAACCTGGCACGGCGAGCGCACCGGCTTGTTTCTGGGCATCGATCACACGGCGATCGCCACTACCGACTCGGACAGCAGCCTCTGGATATACCGCGACGCGCTCGGTCTGCGCGTGGCGGGGACGAGCCTCAACTTTGGCCGTGAGCAGTCGTTGCTCAGTGGCGTACCGGGGGCGCGCGTCCGCATCACTGGGCTTTCGTCAGCAACAGGCGCTGCGCCGGGTGTCGAGTTTCTTCAGTACCTCGCGCCCGGCGCGGGCCGCGTGCTGCCAAATGACACGCTCGCGAGCGATCTCTGGCACTGGGAGATCTCGCTCGAGGTGACGGACGTCGCAGCGGCAGCGAACGCGATCACAGCCCACGGCGGCCGCCGAATCTCGCGACAGGTTGCGGAACTCCCCACGACCGGCAATGCGCTTCGACGCGAGCTCTTGGTGTTGGATCGCGACGGACACGCGCTGCGCCTGACTGAGGGGCGCTGATCGCTGCCTCCAGCCGCGGTTACCCGGACAAATGACCGAACTACTGCGGCTCAAGGGGTGGCTGCGACGTCCCGCGGCTCCCCCGACGCGGGCCCAGTCGTCAGGGGCTTGCGGGCGCGCTAGCGATTTTCCACAGAAACAGGGAGTAAATCAGGTTCCGAACCTGGCGCGATCCGTAGCGGCAATTGGGCGGCTGGTCCGCGAAGCCGCCGCCGAAACCCGGATCGATGTCGATGCAACGCGTTTCGAGCTCCGACATCGCATCCACTTGCAACGTCCCAGCGCGCAGGCTGCCAACGAAGGCGCCGGTCACCCACAGCGCATCCTTGCTGCGCTCCACAGTGGACACGTTGATGAGCTCGGACGTCGCTATGCCAGGTGCTTGCCCATGCAGCCCGACGATGCGGAACGAGCGGCCAGTGTCGGGCTCCACCGCCACGATCACGGGCTCGTCGTCCAAGCCATCGGCCCGCACCTGATACTCGATGAACGTGGGTGAGCCCAATGGCAGCGACTTGTTCGCCGGCGGACGCGCTGGTTGCATGGAGGCATACGGCGCAAATGGCTGCTCCCAAAGAACCTGGCCCGTTTGCGAGTCGAAGCCTGTGAGGCGCGGTTCTGCGCCGCCGACCGAGCTCCAAACCACCGCGCCCCGCGGCGTCGCCCACAAGCGTCGCGGCGCGCATTGATGGATCGTGCCGCTGATCTCGCTGCGCAAGTCCGTGCTCCACTCATCATGGCCTGTGGCCGCCGCGACCGCCGCGATTCGACACGGCTCGCCCGGCGGCGACGCAGAAACCCGGAGGATCCGCCGCGCGTCGGCAGACCAAGCGCCCGCCTCGAAGTCGCCGCCTTGGGCGCGCACCCATTCCAGGTGACCGTCCGGCGTGAGCGCGGTCAGACGCGAGTCCTCGCCGCAAGAGGCGCCGAAGACCACGCGCTGCGGCGACGCGAGCAGCCAGCCGTCGTTCTCGAGCGGTACGCTCCACGCCACCTCACCGTTATGGGTCAGGCGTAGCAACGTCGTCACGCCGGCCCCGCCTGCCAACTGTTGACAGCTCTGCTTCCTTTCGGGCCATGGCTCGGAGGCGCGCTTGCCGATCGCGTGCAAGCCGAGCAGCGCGACGTAGAGTGCATCGTCACCGCCGATCGCAATTTGAGGATCCGCACAACCCAGGAGCGGCAACGACCACTCGACCAAACCGGTCGCAGAGAGCAGTTGTACGAAGCCGCTCTTGGCGTGTCCCGCGAGCAGCACCTCGCCCGACGGCAACGCGCGCACATCGACCCCCAATGCCCCAGGCATCGACGCGAGCCAGTGCCCGTGCGGATCGTGCCGCAGCTTGGGAAAGCTCACGGGCAGCATTTTAAAGGAGAGATCCGTGGCCACACCGGCACAGCCCACGAGCGCCGGCAGCGGCCAAGCGCCGCACAGCAAGAGCGCTGTGCGGCTCGCTCTTCGCGCGAAGACCTTTGCCTGATTGAACTTCTCCATCGCGCGACGTGAATACGCCCGCCGCCAAGCCACGTCCAATGTCGCCGCTGCCGAGGGGCGGTTCGTGCTTGCGAAGTGAGTAACTACGGATCGTGTCGATACACGAAGCGGGGGGCGCTGCCGTCGGAGGTGACCCAGAAGATGCCGGCGCTGCTCAGCCCCCAGCTCGTCGCGCCGCTGTTGCTCAGCACCAGAGGCGGCACGGCCTCCACGGGGAGGCCCGCGGAGGCAACAGGGACTTTCAAAAGTGGCGCGACGTCGCTCGAGAGGTAGACCATGCCACCCCACGGCAGCGCCTTCCGGACATTCCTGACGACGATGCTCGCCGCGTAGAGGGCGAACCCCATCCCGTTTGAATCATAGCGAGCGACGCTCGTTGAGCGGTAGTCGCCGGTGAACAGGTAGATGTCATCGGCTGAATACATCTGGAGCGGTGCGGCGAAGCACTTCAGCACGGGCATCGTTGAATCGGGGTCGAACGAGCAGACGTCCGTGGGATCGCCCCCGAACCAAACGCGCCCGCCGGCCTTTAGATCCGGGGCAGTGTCGAACGCTTCCGCGATCACCAATTCAGGCTCCGCCTGCGGCTCGAGTGACCTTCGCCAAATGCCATCGGGTGCAG
>JAEUAF010000879.1 GCA_019695485.1 Sorangium sp. | reverse complement strand
GCGCAGCTCGTGACGCAACTCTGGTCTGCAGGGTCGGGTACGTTCAAAATCGAGCAGACCGCGGGGCGGTGGATCGCGTTCCGCGCGGAGATTGTCCACGGCGGTGTCAAGGGCGTCGTGGCCTATCGATTGAAGCCTGCGCAGCTGCCTGCTGCGAAGCCAGTACCGAGGGCAGCACCGAGGGCAGCACCGAGGGCAGCGCCGCGCGCGCCTGCCCCTGCAGCGGCTCCGCAAGAGCAGTGGAGCTCGCGATCGCCGGGCATCCCGCAGGCCACTGCAGTGCCTGTATCAGCGCCCGTTGCACCGCCGCCGGCGGCGACGTGGGACGTCCACACGGGGCCCGCAGTGCCCTCTCCCATCCAGCTGGGCACGCTCCGGAGGGGCATGGGGGTCAGACCTGCAGCGCCACTGCCGGACGTTGCCCTCTTGCAACAGAAGCTGGCGATCGACGCGGACGGTCGCTTCGGTCCGGGCACTGAGGCAGCGGTGCGAGTGTTCCAACGCAAAGCAGGCCTCGATCCGGATGGCGTGGTGGGTCCGAAGACTTGGACGGCGCTCTTTGCCGTGAGGGCTTGATCCGGTGTCGTCGCGAGTCCGCGACTTTGGTGAGGACGCGGGCGCGCTGCTGCTCGCGTTCGTGCTGATCAAGATTATCAGCGGGCGTCGCGAGCCGTGGTGGCGACCCCAGGACAGCGACAAGGGCGGGCGCAAGCCAGGGCCGGGTGCAACGACGACGCCGGTACCGCAGGGCTCCACGACGCTGTGGAGCGAAACGACCATGCGTCTCTTTGCTGAGAAGATGCACGAGGCGGGTATCGATCCACGTCTGGTGCTGCTTGGGATCGCGACGGCCACCAATTTCAACGCGGACGAGTTCCTAGGCGACAACACCGGGCTCTTGCTGGTGCGGCGCGAGCACCTCGCAGAGGTGGGTTATCCCGGCGTGCCGACGTTCGAGGAGCTCGACGCGCCCCACCAGATACCGTGGATCGCGCGCGTGCTGGCGTATCGCATGGCCAACACCGGAGGCGCTGCCCCAACGACGGTGGGTGATCTCGCGGTGCTCTTGAACCCGAGCAACCCCACGATCACGGACATGATGCGCTCCGAGGGCAACCGCCGCGCTGCGCTGGCAGAGGGCACCATGCTTTACCTCTCGCACAAGCAGCTGCTGCAGCGCGTGCTCGCGACACCCTAAAGGAAGTACTTCGGATGACACTCGCTCTCTCTCCCTCGGTCCCGGCTGGCTCGCTCATCGAGCTGATGCAGGTAGGCGGCGGCCCGCTTCAAACTGAAGTGGTCGACATTGCCGGCGGCGGTGGCGGCGGTGGGCCGCTGTCGCTGGTGTTCTTTGTCGACGTCGCGACCACGACGCCGATCGGGGATCAAGACGGGTCGATCGGCGCTCCGTTTGCGCTGCTCCAAAGCGCCATCGATGCGGTTCCGACGGGCTCGGTGATCTACGTGGTGCCAGGGAACTACTCGGGTCAGTTCCCCACCATCACCGGCAAAGTGCTTTCGCTGATCGGGCTCGTTCCCGGCAACGCGGAGGCGATCCAAAACTTCGTGGCTGACCCGAGCGACTACGCGGGTCCACAGAGCATCTCGACTGATAGCTTTCTCACGCTGCAGGACATGCTCCGCGTCAACGCCATCACGTCTCAGGCCGACCTGTTCCTGATTCGAAGCAACGTCGGAACGGTGACGCTTGGTGTTGCTTTCTCCTCGCTCTATTGCATCGGTGGCGCACGCCACGCGGACTCGCTGCCGGCTGAGACGATGCTCGCTTTCCAATACGAAGTGGGCCGCCTGACGATGACCGATTGCGCACTGGTGGCGAGCGGCTACGTCTTTGGAAAGTTCAACACCACGCTCAGCGTCGGGTCCTTCGACCTCTACGATTGCCGGTTGCTCTCTCCGACGATCAACATCTCCACCAGCGGCCTCGCGGCGTGGCTAGTGGACACGTTCTTCGACGATGGGATCACCATCAACGGGACGGCTCCGGGCACGGTGCTCGAGCTCGACGCGCTGAGCTACGCGAATGCCTTGCGCCACAGCGTGGCGTTCGTGGATGCAGCTGCTGCAGTGCCCGAAGGGCAGCTCAAAGCTCAAATCAGCGTGGTCGTTCCCGCGCTGGCAGCTGCCGAGCTCGGCTACGTCGACGTGTCGACGGTCGGGACCGAGCTCGCTGGCCTTGGGGTGGGGAACGTCGTGGTCGCCACTCCGACCGAAGACCTGGCAGCAGCGGGCGCTACAAACGGCTTCTACGCCAGCTGTCGAGTCAGCGCAGCGGACACGATCCGCCTCGCATTCGTCGGACTCCTAGCTGGCGGCGCCTCTGATTTCATCTTCTGCCGGGTGGATCCGGCGCTGACCCTCTAAAGGAGAAACGAACATGGCAGAACTAACGACCGTGGCCGACGCGCCGCCGCAGTGCGACGCGGACGGTTGCACCAAGCCGGCGGTGTACGCCTACGCATGGGAGTGGGGCGAGAAGGGTGTCTGCTGCGAGCAGCACCGTTTCACGCTGAATCAGACCTCTGAGCATCTGAAGCGAGCCGTACACTTCGCGCCGCTGCAGCAGACCAAAGCGCCGATCACGAGAGACGAGCGCACGCAGCTCATTGCAGCGAAGCTCTCCACCGAGGCGGAGCTGGAAGACGTCAAAACCCGCGGCCTCGACCTCTACCGCGAGAACACCAACCTGACCTCGCAGCTGCAATCGCTGACGATCCGCCATCGGGAGACCGGTGCGCAGTTGAAGGATGCACAGACGACGATCGCCAAGCTGGAAGCGGACGCGCTGCGTCGAGACGCCGAGCTCGGAGAGCTGTCAGACGAGGTGAGCCGCCTGCGCACGCTGGCAAAGTTCGTCGACCCGCAGCCGCAGCAGCAGGGGAAGTCTTCGAAGACACAGACGACTCCGCCCGCCCCGAAGGGGTGATTGACAGACGGCGGCGACTATGGAGAATGACAACGGTTCACCCGCTTCGAGCGTGCTGCCCCCCCCCAGCACGAGCCTAGGGCGGCCCCGCGAGGGTGCCGCGCGCTCGAGCGGGTGAACCGGTGCGAGGGGGCATGATGCGCGTCGCGAAGAAGCGGTGCGAGCACCGCGAGATAGAATTGGACCTCGCAACGGGCGAGCGCCGTTGCACGATGTGCCACCGGCTGGTGCTCGACGATGACCCTGTAGAGCTCCCCGATCCACTGCGCGGCTCGCTGCGCACGTTGTTCGAAGTGCGCGGCCGCGCGTGGTTCATGCTCGGGGTGGGCGCTGTCGTCGGCTCGCTGATCTACCTGCTCTTGCGGGTGGTGCATTGAACGTCAGTGATGCCGGCGTGCGCTTTGTGCGCGATCGCGAGCGGTGCGAGCTCGTTGCGTATCTCGACCGTCGAGCAGTGCCACCGGTCTGGACGATCGGTTGCGGGATGACCGGACCGGGCATCGTCGAGCACCTGGTGTGGACGGCGTCAGAGGAGCGAGCTCGCTTTGATGCTCGGATGCAGATGCACTGCGCTCAGCTATCAGCCCAGCTGCTGCAGCCGGTGACGCAAGCGCAATTCGACGCGCTGGTGTCTCTCACGTGGAACATAGGGCTCGGGCAGAAGGGCTTCGCCGGCTCGACGCTGCGTAGCAAGCTCAACGCGGGCGATCTTCCAGGTGCAGCGCGAGAGTTCACGCGCTGGTGTCACACCGGGCATTTGGTCGACGAGGATTTGCTGCATCGTCGAACCGCTGAGCTCGTTATGTTTTGCGGCTGGTGAAGCTGCTGGTCTTGCTCTCTTCGGAGCCATCGACAACCGTAGCGACGTGGCCCGGCGGCGTCGCATGGTTCAGTTGCCCCTGCCATTCCCGGATGAGCTCGACGACCACGTCTCGCAGATTCCGACCGTAGGCGTTCGCACAACGCGCACCGGTCGCACTCTCGAGCGTCGCGCCGAACGTGCCGCCGCTCTCGGTGGGGCCAGCGAAGACCAGCGTTGCACCTGCAGCGATGGCGCTGATCAGAGCCTCGCAAGCGTGAAAGATCGGAAGCGCGTCTGAGCTCAGGGTGCTTTGCAGTCGCGCCAGATCTTCCTCGACCGTTCGGCGCCCGGATGCAACGACGTCTCCGAAGCGGAGCAGCTCTTCGCGGTTCTGCTGCCGCAACGTCTCGAAGCTGATCCCGCAGTGGAGGCAGTGCTTCGAATCTTGGAACTGGTGGTGGCAAGTGGGCATTGGAGCATCCTGTTTCAGTGATGCAACACCGACGGTCCGGGGTTGGCAGTTGAACGCGCATCGCAGCGGCAAAGCGCCATGGAACGCAATCACCCCCTGGGGTGATGCGCACTTACCTACACGCACCCATGGAACGACCCGGAAAAGAGCAAATCTGCTCGAGTGACCAGTATCGGGCGACCGGGCCGCTGATACTATCCACAGCCCCGAGCGGCCGGTTTTCAGTGACGTTCAGCCCTGAGCGTCCAAGGGGACCGCTCGGGCCACTCCGCCGTTCGCGCGACGAAGTGGCAGGGAAAGTGCCGTCAACTGCCAAGTCAACCAGCAACCAACCCGTTCCGAGCGGACCCCGAACCTAGCACGTTCTGGGATTCTGGACAGTGCCACGGATGCAACAGGCCCGGCCGTTGCGCGCAGAGCCGTCCTGAGACGCCAGCGAGTCGGCCGCCCTCGTTCGGGGCCGCCCTAGGCTCGACGCTTCCTAGCGTCGATCTGGGGCCGCCACGGCCCACATTGGGGGGGCTTCTCCGAAGAGCTGGTGCCGTCGGACCCGCGTCGGCACGTAGCGGCCGCATTGTGCTCTCGGAGCGCTCCGCTCGGCACCAGCCGCTACGACGGTGCCGTGTCGCCCCTTGTCAGTACAAGGATAAGTCACCGTCCGCAGGACGGGGGCTTTCTGCTCTGAGTGAAACACCCGAGTGTTTCCGCGCAGTTAGTTCATTCTACGCGCAGAGTAGAGTGACAACGACCTCGGGGCGTGCATGAGGCCCGCTCCGGTGATTCCTCGGCACGTAGCGGCGTGCCAGCACTCACCGGGGCAGCACGAGCGCTGGTTTGTTTGGACGTGGAGCCGAACGGCTACCGAAGTGCAGACCCGGGTGCCGTACAGCTGTAATTCTTGGCGTTGCGAGGTCTGCCGCCGCCACGAGGCGGCGGTGACGTTCGCTCGCATCAAGGAAGCGACCGACCCCCTGCCCGCCGACGGCTGGTGCTTCCTGGTGCTGACTCTGGACCGCGATGGCTACTACGGGGGCACGCCGTGGGCGGATGTCACCGAGGCCTATCGAGCGCTCGGCAAAATGACCCGCGCGACCTTGGGGAAGATCGGTCGTCAATGGGGAAGCGAAACGGTGCTCGAGCGCTCGGGGCGCTCGAGCGAGCTCCGGACCGTGCGCAAGCTCGGCAACCGATGGGTTGCCGTCGTGGAGGCGCACCGCTCGGGGTGGCCGCACGTGAATCTGCTGGTCTGGTGCCCCGAGCTCGCTGAGCTGCTACGCAGCGAGCATGCCGAGCGTCTCGAGGACCCCGAAATCGCGGACGCCGTTGCGCTTGCTCGCGACGCTTGGAAGCGGGGCGAACCGGTGCCGAGCAGCGTACGAGAGAGAGCGCGCAGAGCAACGCTGGTGGGCGGTGCTGTGCTGGACCTGCTGCGAGAGAGCGGCTGGGGGCGGCAATCGACTGCAGAGGCAGCGCGGAGCTCCGAAGCCATAGCGGGCTACGTCGTGAAGCTGGCAGGGCAGCACGACGCCAGCGCGGGCGAGCTCGCCAAAATCACGCAAGCCCCGCTGGCAGCGCCCGAGCGGTTCCGACGGCTCCGAAGCGGCAAAGGCTTTCTGCCGCCTCGACACTCTGACCCGAACGTCACCGGGTGTCTGATGCGACGGCGCCGCGCCGTCGCGGGGGATTGGGAGCTCTGCCCGATCAACAGACCCAAGGACCCGGCGCAAGAGGAGCCGATCGAACGAGCGGCGCGCGCTGAGCTCGCGTTGATCGACGAGGAAGAAACGATTCTGTCGCGCCGAAAGGGGCGGCTCCCTCCGATGCCCCCCCTCCGGATCGCGGTGCGCGGCGCGCTGCAGTCGCACCAAGACACGAGCGAGAGAACGCGTGCGCTACAGCAGCGGGAGCTTGCGGCCTGTGGCTGATGGCGCGGCCGCGCGCCGCATCAGATCGTCGTGGAAGCGACGGAACCCATCGCACGGCGGTTGGGGGTGGAGGATATCCACGCTCGCTCCCCCAGCGGTGACGAGAAACGTGATGCGCTGACTGCAGCCGGGGCACGGCTGGTCGCTGTGCTGCGTGGCGAGCTCGAGCAGTTGATCGGGTGTGATCGACGAAAGGTCAGCCAATGGGGCTCCTGTCGGTGGGTGTGGTTCGGTGCAACGCTACGGCGTATAGAAGTGATGGGGGCTTGACAATTAACTTCGTGCGCATGGCGACGCTGCCGTAGTCTGTGCATCATGGCAGCAGCACGCACTAGGACCCGCACCGGTGGAGAGATTGTAGTCGTCAACGCGGGTCCGCCCGCCCGTCGCTCGAGTGGCGGCGGGTTGCGGCGCCGTCGTTCGAGCGGGAGCGGCAAGCGCCGTCGTCGCTCGAGTGGTGGTGGTGGCGGCGGTGACGGTGGCGTGCAGAAACGCATGCAAGGCGTCGCTCTCGGTGGGCTCGCCTACGGCTTGCTCGTGAAAAACTGGCCTGCGATGCCGAAGGTTCCCGGCGTTGGGCGCAGTGGCACGATCGCGCTGGCGGTCTACTTCCTCAAGCCGAAAAACAAGATCGTTCAGGACCTCGGCATCGCTGCTGCTGCGATCGCTGGGTATTCCTTCGGTGAAACAGGGACCGTCAGCGGCGACTCTGACGAAATCCTCTCCACCTGAGATCTCTTCGCCAGGCAAGGGCGGTTCGCGCCTTTCCCCTCGAATCGGCCGCGTTTTGGACGGCTCTTGCCTGGTGTCTCGTTCGAGCGGCCGTGGCCGCTGCTACTCCAGAAAGCGAAAGGTAGAAAATGGCCAGGCAATTCGAAGTGATCGGCGAAGATGAAGACGTCCAGGGCGACGTGATGGGTGATGTCATGGGCTACGGCGGCCCGATGGGAGACTACGACGGCGGAGCCCAAGTGGTGGGGCACGATCGCAACGGGTATCCGATCGTCGTCGGACGTGGCCCGCGGCAAGGGCACGCGGTGCAAGTGCAGCGCCCCGGGTGGCGTCGCGGTCAGCTTGCCCCGGGCGTCATCGCGCCGGATCAAGGCCTGCTGACGTTGCCGATGGGCAACTTCACCTTTGCACTCGCGGCGCAGACCAACACTTTCCAGGGCCAGGTGCAGAAGCCTTTCCGTGGCGAGCGCTGGTTGATTCGCGTGGTGCGCACCGGTGCGAGCGCGATCGGGACCATCCTGGCTCAGCTCTTTGTCGGGACCGACCTGGCAATGCTGGACGTGTCGCCGGTGGACCTCGAGAGCCTTGCGAACCCGCAGGCCTTCGGTGTGCGTATGACGATGAAGCCGGCTCAGCCCGGCGTGTTCATTCGCGCGGTGTGTACGCTGTCGACTCCGCTCGCCAGCACGGACACGATCCAGGTCTCGCTACAGCTGCTCGGTCGCAACATCCACTGAGAGGAGCTCGAAACCGAGCCGTGCGCATCAACATCGCAATCCCCGAAGCCAACGTCAAAGAGCCCGTTTTGAACGGTGCTCTCGAGGCAGTGACTCGCTTGAACGAGGACCTGATCAAGACGGGTGTTTCCCCAACGTCGGAGCAGCTCATCGCGCAAGGTGCCAAGTGGCAGCCTGAGAAGCCGGGTGACGAGCACTTCGATCACGGAGGCATCATCGCTCAGCGTGGGCACGGGGATTGCGACGATTGGGCGCCGCTACGAGCAGCGACGCTGAGAGTCACCGGAGAAGACCCCGGGGCACGCGCCGTCGTGCGCAAGAGCGGCCCCAAGCGTTGGCACGCGACCGTGATTCGCAGCGACGGGACAGAAGACGATCCATCGCTCGACGCGGGCATGCCAGGGCCCGCACGGCAGGTCGGGGCGCGGGGTGCGACGCTGCCGATCATGTTTCCGAGCAGGCACGACGTGAGCGGTTCTTTCATCGCAACGCCGCACCTCGCGCTGCGTCCGATCGCAGACCGGCACGGCCAGATCGAATCGTGGCAGGCGCGCGCCGATCTGCCCTGGCACTGGCAGCCCGGCAACTCGCCTCAGGACGTGGCGATGGCTTCGCTTCACATGTCACCGGTGAGCGATCAGGCCGTAATTGGTGCGGTGCGCGGCGCCTACCGCATCGGTGTCTCGAGCGGCATGGCGGACCCCGCGCACTTGCGACGGCTCCGCGCGATCGCGGACGCATGCGATGGGTACTCTTGGGAGGAGCTGGCAGAAGTGTACGGTCCGGAGGACGCGACCGCGGCCGGCGCCGTCGTCGGCTCGTTCTTCGGCAAAGCGTTCAAGAAGCTGGGCAAAATTGCGAAGGGCGTAGCGAAGGGGGCCGTTTCGTTCGTGCCGGGTGGCAACGTCGCGCTGAGCGCGTTCAACATGGGCTCCAAGGCTTTGAAGCACTCGGTGCTGCATCAGAAGCACGCCCCGCCTGACCAGCGCCAACCGGTGCAGATCTCGCCGCAGCAAGCGGTGCTACGACCGCAGCAGCAGCCGCAGCAGCAACCGCAGCAACGTCCGTTCGTGCAACAGGCTCCGCAGCCCGTGCAAGAGCCGAACGGGCCGCTGCTGTCGACGTTCGCCGCTCACCTGCAGCGCGCCTATGAGTTCAATCGGCCGGCGCCCAACCAGTGCTCGCCAGGCGCGGCGTGGCCGCCTCGGCAGTAGGGAGCAACGCGCTTGCGCTACGACGACGAAGACCAAGAGGACTTTGGGCAGAACGACGACGATGTGAGCGCACCTGCGTTTGCGGGCGCTGCCGTTGCGTTCCAACCCTCGAACCCCGGTCAGCCCTGGCTACGGCAAGGCATCCCCCCGTGGCACCTCTGGGGCAACAGTCAGATTCTGACGCTGCCCATCGATGACAACTCGCTCCCCGTCCGCACTCAGACGCCGGGGCAGCTGGTCAAAATCTCCTACAGGCGTCCAGAGACGTGGCACTGGGTGCTAGCGGCGCGGCTCATCTCGGGCCCCGACGCGGTGGGCTTTCGAACGAATGTCAGCGTTGATTTTCAGCTCGTGATCGGCATCGGCCGTTCCAACATCAACATCGTTCGCAAGTTCCAGACCTCGACGGGTCCGGGGGATCCGGGCTCGCGACCCTTCGAGCACTACAACTTTCAGTGGGGCCCCACCGGCAAATTCCCGGGATCGATTCTGCTCTACACGACGCAAGTGCTCGCGCCGAACCGCAACTATACGACGGACATTCCAGAGAACCAGTCGGGCAACGCCGTGCCTCCGGACGAGTCGGCTAGCGTCATCAGCGAGATCGTCGCCCAAGACTTGCAGCTGCAGGTCGCGTGCAACGCGCGCACCGACCACGACTCTCCGACGGTAGGCGGCCAGGTGGTGATCGAAGTCTCGGCGATGTTTGCACCGAAGACCCATGTGCGCCCCGATTGGTTCTTGAACGGCCCGGACGAGGCTGTTTTTGCGGGCTCGGAAGTGGGCGGCACGTGAACGTCGGACGCATCAGAGGCTTCCTGCTGCAGCTCCCAAAGCCGGCGCTCGTTCGCATCAGCGGCGATGGCGAGCCGCAAGAGCTGAAGCCGGGCAAGAGCTATGCAAAGCTCGCTGACACGATCGCGGCGCTCACACCTGACCTGATTGAATGCCTCGACGGCGACGGCAAGGTGCTCCGAGCAGTGCGCGTGACAGCAGCGGAGGGGCAGCGCTCCGACGCTGCAGCGCTGCCCACCGGGCTGGAGACGGACCCGTCCGCGCTGATGCTCACTCACTTTGCGAACCTGCTGCACCGGGCGTACGAGCACTCGACCGAGATCGCTTTCACGCGCCTCGTGGAGCTCACCGAACGCATGAACGACCGCGCGGAGTCGATTGAGCAGCGTCTAGAGCGAGCCGAGCTCGCGAACCGCCGGCTGCTCCAAGACCAGGTCGACGCGGCTTTCGAGCGTGCGGAGGAAGTGGCCGAGAAGACCGCCGACGGCGGCGGCGATCTGGTCAACCAACTCGCGGGCGCGTTCATGTCGGGGCAGATGCAACGCTCCACGGCAGTGGCACCGAAAACCAACGGCCACGCAGCGCCGAAGACAGCGAAGGGGCAAGGCTGATGGACGGCGCATTTGGTTGGGTCGGTCTGCTGCTCTTGCTGCTCGGCTTCGGTGGCAAACAGTCTCAGGCGCGCGGGGGGGGCGGGAGCCGTCCAGCGCCGTCGTCGCCCCCCGCGTTGCCTGCTGGGGCACCTCCACCCGTGCCCTGGCCTCAAGTGGTGCCCGATGGCTTGCCGGCGTTTCCTGGTGGCGGTTGGGAGTATGACGAGCCCCCTCCGTTGCCAGTGCAGCAGCGCGCTGCGCAGCTCGTGACGCAACTCTGGTCTGCAGGGTCGGGTACGTTCAAAATCGAGCAGACCGCGGGGCGGTGGATCGCGTTCCGCGCGGAGATTGTCCACGGCGGTGTCAAGGGCGTCGTGGCCTATC
>JAEUAF010000939.1 GCA_019695485.1 Sorangium sp. | reverse complement strand
ACGCGACGCGCGACCACGAGCAGCAACGCAAACAGTAGCGCGCCGAGTCCGAGCGCAATCGGCAGCGTGTGCGTGTGCCCGCGATGATGCAAGAGATAGCCGAGCTTCTTGCCGAGCCGCCGCGCGTAAAGCCAATCGAGATCGGGCAGGTTATTGGCGATCATGCTCACCACGCGCGCGTGGCCCGCAAAGCGCGTCCGATCGGGCCCCGGCGCCGCGCGCCGCCCGAGAAGCACGGCTTCGCAAAGCAGCAGTCCTGCGATGGCATGCGTGGCATTGTCCACCCGCGACCCATAACCCGATCCCGGCGCACCCAGCAGGCTTTCAGCCCCCACGCGCCTGTCGCCGCTCGGGCCCCTCAACGACGCAACCGGGATTTTGGGCGCCGTCAGAGGAACGGGCGCGCCGGACGGCGGGCGGCGACAGTAGGCCACGCGGTCCGGCCCAGCGCGTCCCTGCAGCCGCGCCAGGCGCCCGCGGGGAATTCCCTCAAGCTCGTGTATTCCGTTCCCGGTCGACCCGCGGGTCGGCTTCGAGACCACGGCCCGCCTCTATGCTAAAAGGCGCGTCGCGGAATAGCCGCGCCTTCGAAACCTGTCTGCCTTCCAGCCTCGCGTGCAAACCCCGAATCAGGAAACGCCCAAGTTCTCGGTGATCGTCCGTTCATTTCGGCGGCCCCAGGCGCTTCAGGAGCTCATCTTGCGCTTGCGTCAGCAGCGCTACCCGGACTTCGAGGTCGTGGTGTACGAGCAGAGCGACGATCGCGCGCTGCTAGCCGAGCTCGAAGCGCTCGGCGACCCGCGGCTACGCATCGTCGCCGGCCCCGCGTTGAGCCCCCCAGCCGCCCGCAACGCGGCGATCCGCCATGCCAGCGGCGAGATTCTGTTGTTCATCGACGACGACGATCTGCCGATCGGACAAGATTGGATCTCCGAGCACGCCAAGAATTATCGCGACCCGCGCTGCATGGGCGTCGTGGGGCGCTTGATTCGCGACCCCGCGCACCTCGAGGCCCCACGCTTCCCTCGGATCATGCGCGCGATGGCCATGCGCCACACGGTGTTCAAGGACACCATCATGTTGGCGCACAACACGCTGCGCAAAGACGATATCGCCTTCTTGATCGGCTCGAACGCCTCGGTGCGCCGCTCACTCGTCGACCGCATCGGCGGCTGGGACGAGGGCGTGCCGATGCACGAAGAGCAGTCGTTTGCCTTCAAATTTGCGCAAAATCGCCGGCCTGGCGAGCGCTTCGTGTTCGACCCCACCGCCGTGATGTGGCGTCGCACGGGCGTCCCGGGCGGGCTCAGTCGACGCGCGGGCGAGGATTGGCACATCCGCGAGCTCGAAGCGCGGCTCTTCTTTTACAAGCACGTGGTCGGTCACTATTTCGAGCGCCGCTATCGGCTATTGTTCCCGCTGTTTTGGCTACGCGGCATCGAGCAAGTCATCGTCTGGATTTGGGATCCGGACAACGCGGATCGTCCGCTCACCGCGCGCATGCGCGCCAGCGTCGAGGTGATCTGGGCGTTGCCCGAAGCGCTGCGCTTCGAGCGCTTCTCGGCCGACAACATCCAGCGCGTCACCTCGTGGAGCTGAGCGTGGAGGCGAGCGCGCCGTGAGCCTCGACCACTGGCTCGTGCGCCAGACCACGCGCCCCTCGTTCGTGCACTGGGTCGAGCGCTTCAGCCGGCGCATGCCCGTGCGCCAAGGCCCGCTCCAACGCGCGGAAGTCAGCCTCACCTTCGACGACGGCCCTCATCCGCGCTGGACACCCGCAATCCTCGACGCGCTCGAGCGCGCGGACGCCAAAGCCACCTTTTTCGTGGTGGGGCAAGCGGTCGACGCCCACCCAGAAATCGTGCTGGAAACCCGGCGTCGTGGCCACGAAATCGGCACCCACCTCTACAGCCACGAACGCGCGGTGAGCCTCGATCCGCGGCGCTTCGACGACGAGCTCTCGAAAAGTCGCCAACAACTCGAAGCGCTGCTCGGGGAGCCGCTGCGCTGGCTGCGCTTCCCGTACGGCGAACCGGGTCTCCAAGACCCACGCACGGTCGAGCGCATCCACGGCGTGCGCGCCGTGCATTGGACCTACAGCTCGCACGACAGCCGCGCCAGGCACGCGACTGACGTCAGCGAACGCGTGCGCGCGGGGCTGCGTGCCGGCGCTATCATCCTCTTGCACGACGCGCTCTTCGACGCCGATCGCGTGTCGGCGCCCTACGTGGCCGACCGCAGCGCGACCCTAGCCGCGATTCCAGCGATCGCCGAGCTACTCAACCAGCACAAGCTTCGCGCCGTCACGCTGAGCGAGCTGTTCCGCACGGCGTAGCTGAGTGTCTGTCCTCGAATTCAGGTCCCCCGTAAGCGTGCCCGTGCCCGTGCCCGTGCCCGAATTCCGCAGCACACGCGCTATCCCATGGAGAGCAATCTTCCGCTTCCGGGCACGGGCACGGGCACGGGTATGGCGAATGGACGCAATCACCAGTAAGTGAGCGTGCCGTCGAGCTTGCGGGCCACCGGCAAACAGGCCATCTGGTACGGGTAGCGCGCCGCTTGCTCCTCGTCGATGTCGACGCCAATGCCCGGCGTGTCGTCGATGCTGAGCGTGCCCCGTTCAAAGCGGTAGTTCACTTTGAAGACCTCGTTTACGACCTCCGGATGCGGCATGTACTCTTGAATGCCGAAGTTGCTCACGGCCAAGTCGAAGTGAATCGAGGCGGCCAGATTCACGGGGGAAAGGTCGGTGGCCCCGTGAAAGCCCATCTGCACGTGGTAGATGCCGGCAAACGCGGCAAGCTTCAGGAGGTGCGTCACGCCTCCGCCGTGCGACAGCGGCATGCGCACGAAGTCGATCAGCTGCTCGCTGATCAAGCTCGTGTAGTCGTAGACGCTATTGAACACTTCTCCAATGGCGACTGGTGTCACGGAGTGGCGCCGCAACAGCCGGAGCCCCTCTTGCAGTTCACCCGTAACTGGGTCTTCCAGCCAGAACAACCGATACGGCTCCAGATCCTTGGCGAGCCGGGCGGCTTCGATCGGCGTGCAGCGGTGATGCACGTCGTGGAGCAGAAGCACGTCGTCGCCGTAAGCGTCGCGCACGTTCTGGAACAATTTCGGCGCGAAGCGCAGGTAACGCGGCGTGTCCCAGCTCTCCTCGTGGGGCAGGCCGGGCGCCGCAGGCTCGTAAGGCCCCTCGCCGCGCGCGACGCCGTAGCTCGCCGGCACGTTCGGAACCCCCGCTTGCACGCGCACCGCAGAAAAGCCGAGATCGAGCTTCTTGCCCACGCTGTCGAGGGCCTCGGCGGAGTCCTTGCCGGTGGCGTGGGCGTAAACCAGCACGCGCTCACGGCTCTTGCCACCGAGCAGGTTGTAGAGCGGCGTGCCGAGCAGCTTCCCTTTGATGTCCCAGAGCGCAAGATCGATGGCGGAGAGCGCAGCCATGTTGACGGCCCCGCGCTTCCAATAGACGCCCCGGTAAAAGTAGTTCCAGAGATCCTCGGTGTTGCGCGGGTCTTTGCCGAGCAGCATCGGGATGCAGTAGTTCTCGAGGTAGGACGCTACGGCAAGCTCTCGCCCATTCAGCGTCGCGTCGCCGAGGCCATAGACCCCCGCGTCGGTCTCGATCTTGAGCGTGACGAAGTTACGCCCCGGACAGCTGACAATTACCTTCGCGTTCTTGATCTTCATCGCCTCGGGCTCGCAACGTCAAACGGAACGCGGGGTTCCGGGCACGTAGTAGTGAACGATGCGCATATACTCTTCCAAAGTGTGCTCGGGCGGCTCCGCGCCTTTCGGCAGCGGGAAACCCGAGTGCGTCTGGAAGTAGAGCAAGCACGAGTCTCGCCACCAGCGCGCCTCTTTCTCCTGGATTTTGAGCAGACTCTGCACGTGCTGAAAGCGCGCGCGATCGATCAGCCCTTCCAGCGATTGCCAAGTCTTTTGCATGGACCGCACGCTGTCGACGCCGCTCTGATATCTATGACAGAGCTCCTCCCACAACGTGCGCCCCGAGCGTAAGCGCTCCGACCAGGCGACATGATGAAACCAGAGCAGCAGCGACTCCGGGCAGGCCGCGCGACTCGAAAAACGCTGCGCCACGGCCGGCTCGTATTGACTCACGGCATCGCTGCCGGTGCGCGTGCGGTCGAAGCCCACGCCGTCACTGTCGGCGCGGTGAAAGTACACGGAGGTCCAATCGGCGCGCCCGTCTTTGATCCAAGGACCCGGCCCGTAGTGATGATCCCACGCCATCAAGTGGTGGAGGCCGAGCGGCGTCATGTAGTCGACGACGGCCTCGCGCGAAGCGAGCATCAAGTCTTTCACGGGACGCACGAAGCGCGGGTCGTTGCTGAAGGTTTGACGAACCCACTCCTCCGCGATCACGCCCGCGCTCAGCCGGTGATCCCAGGCGAGCCTGCCGAAAGCAAACCAATTTGCCTGCGCGAACGGGTGGCCACACCAGTTGCGTTCACTGCCAATGTTGGCGACGCCCGCCATCGCCCCCTCTTCGTGGCCATCCAGCGTGCCGTCCACCACGTGGCTCACGGTCGAACCTGGACCTCGTTCGTAGGTGTCCGAGTCCAAGCACTCTGCGAACATCGGCGCCAAGTAGCAGAGGTGGGTCGCACAGCCGAGATACTCCTGAGTGAGTTGCACCTCGAGAGCGAGCGGCGTGCGCGGCATAGCACCGAACAGCGGGTGGAACGGCTCGCGCGGTTGGAAGTCGATGGGGCCGTTCTTCACCTGCACGAACACGTTCTTGCGGAACAGGCCGTCGAGGGGCCGAAATTCGTTGTACGCCTGCTTGGCGCGATCCTCCGGAACATCGTTGTCGTAGACGAACGCACGCCAGAACAGAATTCCACCGTGCGGCGCGAGCGCGTCGGCGAGCACATTGGCGCCGTCCGCGTGACTGCGTCCGTAGCGGCCCGGGCCGGGTTGCCCCTCGGAGTTCGCCTTCACCAGAAATCCGCCGAAATCCGGCGCGAACCGGTAAATCTCGTGAACCTTGGCTTTCCAAAACGCGGCGACGCGGGAGTCGAGCGGGTCGGCGCTCTCGAGCCCACCAATCTCGACAGGAGCGCTGAAGCGCGCCGTTAGAAAGACGCGAATTCCGTAAGGACGGAAGACGTCGGCGAGCGCGGACACCTTGGCCAAATAGGCCGGAGTCAGCAGGCGCGCGTTGGCGTTCACGTTGGTGAGCACGACGCTATTGATGCCGATCGAGGCGTTGGCCCGCGCGTAGTCCACGTAGCGCGGCGACACATAGTCGGGGAGCTTGTGCCAGTCCCACAACGAACTGCCTGCGTAGCCGCGCTCGACGGAACCGTCGAGGTTGTCCCAATGATTGAGCACGCGGTGACGAATCTTGGGCACGCTCACCAAGTCGAGGCTCTTGAAGTCACTCTCCGTGGCAAGCCAGCGCAAGAACTGAAACACGCCGTAGAGCACACCCACGTCGCGGTTCGCCGCAATCGCGAGGACGGGCTTCCCGTCGAGTGTGCACTGCTTGAGCACGAAGCCCTCGTGCCCGACGCGCGCGAGCTCGGCTTTGATGCCCAAGCGCGCGATGCTGGAGGAGCTGTCGGGCGTGCCCGCGACAATTCCGGGCCCGTCCGCGCGCGTGCGCGGCAGCTGGGGAAGCTCGAGCAAGCCGCGGAGGCCACGCCCGAGTTCGTCCCGTGCGGCGCGCAAGGTCGCCGACGCGCCGTCCACATCCATGGCCGAAAAGTGGGCCAGGTACTGCTCGCGCTGCGCGCTCTTGGGGAGCGGCTCGTAGCGCAACCAGAGCCGGTAGCCGTCGTCGTCAGCGGGCGGGATCGGAGCCGTCGCGGGCATAGAACGCCGAGACTAGTCTGGCGGACGCCGGAAGCGCGCCGGATTTTCGTCGCCCCGGGGGCAGGGGCTCAAAAACCGTCACAGCTCCGCCTAGACATTGGTCATTTCGTGGATTCACGAGCTCTGGGCCGGCCCGACGGCGCGAGCAACGGAGCCCTTTCGTAACAACTCCGCGGCGCGTGCGCTGCTCTTTTCCAGGGTGTCCCGCACGACGAAATCGACGTCCGGGCTCGTGTCGGCTTCGATGTAGAACTGATACGAAAACACCGTCTTGCTGAGTCGGATCAGAGCCAGGTTCACGCCGAGCGCGAATTTGCCGAGCGCCCCGTTACCGAACACCTTCGGGAACGGCGCCGGCACACCCTTCACGTTCGTCACCTGAAACCCGGAGTCGCGCAGCAAGTGTTTGAGCGTGCGAAGATTGAAGAGCCGCGTGTGGCCGCGATCCAAGATCCCCGCCTTGCCGTAGTTGAATTGACCGAAGAGCAGCATCAAACGCTGGGATGCAAAGGCGATGTTGGGCGTCGTCAACACCAGCTTCTTCTTTTCGTAGTCGAAGTGCGCGCGCAACTCGGCCAAGAAGCGGTCCGGATCTCGCAAGTGTTCGATCACGTCGAGCAGCAATAAATAGTCGTACTGCTTGGGATCGAAGCTCGGCGCGGCGTTCAGGTCCTGCACGATGACCTCGACGTCGGGCACCTTTCGATCTGGCGGGTACTGATCCACGACGGTGACTTGGCAGCCCTTCTTGGCAAGCTCGCTGGCCATGCCACCGGGGCCTGCGCCGATGTCGAGCACGCGCGCTCCGGCCGGCACGGCGTCGAGCGCGAACGAGTGGCTGCTCGCATAACCGAGCTTGAGATCGTAGTGGGTATTGTCGTCGCGGCTGGTGTCGAAGCGGCGCTGGTAGAGGAGCCCCGCCCGATGAGCGCTATTTTGCGCCACGGCGAGCACCACGTCTTTCGCGTACTTCATGCCGTTGACGCGGCAGATCTCATCGCCGTAGTAGGTCGGGATCGGCAGCTCTTTGATGCGGAGGTTCGCGTTCAAGAGCTGAATGATGATCTCCGTGTCGAAGTGGAACACGTTCGAGTTCAGCCGAAACGGGATCTTCTTCAAGGCCTCGACGGAATAGATGCGATACCCGCTGTGGAACTCGGACAGGCGCGTGCCGAGCAGCGTGTTTTCGACGTGGGTGAGGATCTTGTTGCCCACGAACTTGTAGAGCGGCATTCCACCGCGCCGCGCCGCCCCCGGCTCGAGCATGCGGCTGCCGAACACGGCGTCAGCCTCAGCGCGGACCAGCGGCTCCATCAAACGCGGCAGCTCTTCTGGGGCGTACTGACCGTCGCCATGCAACATCGCCACGAAGTCGAAGCCTTGCTGAATGGCGTAGGTGTAGCCAACCTTCTGGTTGCCACCGTAGCCCTGGTTCAGCGTGTTGCGCAGCACGGTGATTGGCAGCGATGGATTCTGCAGCCGGTAGGCGTGGCCAATCTCGAAGGTTTGATCCGCCGACGCATCGTCCACGATCAGCACTTCGCACTCGAAGCTATCGAAGATCGAGCGTGGGATGCGGTTCAGGACTTCGCTCAGGGTGGACTCGGCGTGATACGCGATCACGAAGACGCAGAGCCGCGGGCGCTTGCCGCTGCGAGAGGCCCCATTCGACCTGCTCACGAGTGCCGTCCTCGCGCCACGCTGCAACGAGCAGCTCGCAAACCCGCAGCCCAAATCCCCGAAACGCGATTCATAGACGTCATGCTTTACTCGCAGCTCACAGCGGTCGACGCCCCGGGGGCCACCCGGCCCCGAAGTCGGAGCGAGCGCATCATCTAGCACGTCTCGCTCCAAACCCCAGCGCACCAGGATCCCAATCATGGCCCACGCCGCCCACGTTTGGAGGCGGTTTTCGAAATGGCTGAATGGCGCCCGCGACAATGGGTACCAAGGCAGGAGCGGGGATCTGGCATGCCCACTCTCGCGCACTCGTGGGCGACGTGATTGACCCTCTTGCTCGCGAATTGTAAGGGGATCCGGCCTCATGACCGCGCCACGCGAGTACGAGTTCCCGTTTCAAAACCCGGACCTTCCACGCGACGAGCGCGTACGTGATTTGGTATCGAGGCTCACGCTGAGCGAGAAGGCTCAGCAAATGCTGCACGAGGCGCCCGCCATCCCGCGGCTCGGCATTCCCGCTTACAACTGGTGGAACGAGTGCCTCCACGGCGTGGCGCGCGCGGGCATTGCCAGCGTGTTTCCGCAGGCCATCGGACTCGCCGCGATGTTCGATGCCGAGCTCTTGCACACCATCGCCGTCGCCATCAGCGACGAAGCGCGCGCCAAGCATCACGAATACGCGCGCCAGGGAGACTACGGCTACTACAAGGGCCTCACATTCTGGACCCCCAACATCAACATCTTCAGAGATCCGCGCTGGGGTCGCGGCCATGAGACATACGGCGAGTGTCCGTACCTGAGCGGACGGCTCGGCGTCGCGATGTGCCGCGGACTGCAGGGCGACGACCCGCACTACCTGAAGCTCGTCGCAACCCCCAAACACTACGCGGTGCATAGCGGCCCTGAAGCGCTGCGCCACAGCTTCGACGCCCAAGTCAGCCCGAAGGACCTGCGCGAGACCTATCTACCGGCATTCTTCGAGTGCGTGACCGAAGCCAAGGCCTACAGCGTGATGTCGGCCTACAACCGCACGAATGGCGAAGCCTGTAGCGGCAGCCCCACGCTCTTGCAGAAGATCCTGCGCGAGGAGTGGAAGTTCGAGGGCTACGTGGTGAGCGACTGCTGGGCAATTCGAGACTTTCACGAACATCACAAGGTGACCGAATCGTGGGAGGCCTCCGCGGCGGTCGCCGTCAAGGCGGGCTGTGACCTGAACTGCGGCTGCAGCTACGAGCACATTCCGAGCGCGATCGATCAGGGGCTCTTGAACGAGGCCGACCTCGATGTGTGCGTTGGGCGCCTGATGCTCGCGCGCATGCGCCTCGGCATGTTCGACCCGAGTGAGCGCGTGCCCTATGCGCAAATCCCCTACGAGGTGAACGACTGCGAGAAGCATCGAGCCTTGTCGCTCAGCGCGGCGCAAAACTCACTCGTGCTGCTCAAGAACCGGAACCACGTGTTGCCGCTCTCGCCCAGCATCAAAAACCTCGCCGTGATCGGCCCGAACGCGAACGACGCGCAGGTGCTGGTGGGAAATTACTTCGGCACGCCGTCGCACGCCGAAACGCCGCTCGCGGCCATCCGCAAAGCGGTCTCGAAGCAGACCAAAGTCTGGTACGCGCAGGGCTGCAAACTGACTGGGATCAAACCTGAAGGGCTCGGGCGAGCGGCGATCTTGTCCGAGGCCGTGAGTGTGGCCGAGCGTGCCGACGCCGTGATCTTGTGCCTGGGCCTGTCTGCTGAGATCGAAGGCGAGCAGGGCGACGCCGGCAACTCCGAGGCAGCGGGCGACAAGGTCCATCTGAACCTGACCGGTCTGCAACAACAGCTCATGGAAGCGGTCGTCGCAGTCGGCAAACCCACCGTGCTAGTGCTGATCAGCGGCAGCGCGCTGGCCGTGACCTGGGCGGACAGGCACGTCGACGCCATCCTGCAAGCTTGGTACCCCGGACAGGAGGGCGGCACCGCAATCGCCAACGCCCTCTTCGGCGTGGAGAGCCCTGGGGGGCGCCTGCCCGTGACCTTCCCGCGCAGCCTCGACGATCTGCCCGCCTTCGCGGACTACGGCATGAAGGGGCGCACCTACCGCTACCTCGAAACCGAGCCGCTCTATCCGTTCGGGTACGGCCTGTCGTATTCACGCTTCGAATACTCGGACATCGCCGTTTCGCGCGAGAGCATCGGCGTCGGGGAGAGCGTCGAGGTCTCGGCCACGTTGAAAAACGTGGGCGCCCGTGAGAGCGACGAGGTGGCACAGCTCTACGTGAAGGACCTGGAGGCCAGCGTCGCCGTACCGCACCACAATTTGCGTGGCTTTCAGCGCGTACGCCTGGGCGCGGGTGAAGCGCGTCGCATCCGCTTCCAGTTGAGCCCCCGCGATCTGTCGCTGATTGACGAGCGCGGCCAGCGCGTGCTCGAACCGGGTCGCTTCCGCGCCACGATTGGCGGCAGTCAGCCCGACGCGCGCAGCGTCGAGCTCACGCAGAGCGAGCCACTTCGCATCGAGTTCGAGGTCGTGGGCGCGCGCACGGAGCTGCCCTATTGACGTCGACGACCCCACTCGAGGCTCGGGCGCGGTTCCTATTTGCGCCAAGCGCCGGAGCGCCTTCCTCGTCCGCGTGGATGCAAGACTTCGCGGCGCGGCTCGGGCGGCTCGGCCCGGTCGAGTGCTTCGACTACGCTTACCAAGTTGCTGGGAGGCGTTCGCCCGATCGCCTGCCCACGTTGATCGCTACACACCGCGCGGCCTTCGAGCGACTCGAGCCGAGGGCTGACCAAGCCAGCGTCTTGATCGGCAAGAGCATGGGAGGCCGCATCGGCTGCCATCTCGCGCTCGAACTCGCTAAAGAAAATACTGGCAAGGCCCGACCGAGTGCCTTGGTCTGCCTCGGCTATCCGCTGATTGGTCAGAATGGCAGCGTGCGCGACGAAGTCCTATTCGCCCTCGCCACGCCGGTGCTGTTCGTCCAGGGCACGCGCGACGCGATGTGCCCGCTCGACAAGCTCGAAGCCGTCCGGGCCCGCATGAGCGCGCGCTCTGAACTCCACGTCGTCGAAGGCGGAGACCACTCGCTGACCCTCACCAAGACCGCGCTCAAAGCCCGCGGCCAAACGCAGGCCGACCTCATGGACCAAATCGTCGAGCAGATTCGGCTGTTCGTCGCGACGAACCAGCCCCCGCTTCCGTGACTGCGTTGGGAGTCCGTCCCTGCGCCGGCATGTAGGCCCAAGTAGGCTAAACAATTCTGCCGGTGCGTTGAACAAAAGTGACAAGCTGGAGACGGTCGCGGCTACTGGACTGAAACAGAGCATGAACGCCATCCACACCTCCGTCGCCTTCGTCACCGCGCTCGGTTGCGCCACCCTCGCCTGCTCCTCCGCTAGCAGCGGAGACTTAGGATTTGGCGGCAAAACAGGCTCCGGCGGACAGCAGACGGGCTCGGGTGGTGCGACCGCGTCGGGCGGCGCGCCCGGCATGGGCGGACAGGGCACCCCGTCCAATGGGGGAACCCAAACCGGCAGCGGCGGCACCACAATCGGAAGCGGCGGCACCACAACCGGGGGCACTACAACCGGCAGCGGCGGCACCACAACCGGGGGCGCAACAACCGGCAGCGGCGGCGCGCCGAGCGCCGGGACGACCGGAACCGCGGGCGGGGGCAGCACGGACAAGTTCAGCTTCTTCGTCGCGAGCATTGGCGCCATGCGCGAGCTCTCGAAGAGCATGGACGGCTTTGGCGGCGATCTGCGCTTCGGCAAAGC
>JAEUAF010000572.1 GCA_019695485.1 Sorangium sp. | reverse complement strand
GTCGAGTGACGCTCAAAGTCGCGATCCGCGAATCCGCTCGCAGCGAAGGCGCCGTTCTACTTGGAGCCGAGAGGAACGCGCGCGCGAGCGGGCGAGGGGGCGGCCATGGAGTCGCCCTTGGGCGCGGGTGCAGGCGCGATCGGAGCCGCGGCGCTGTTTGCGGTTTTGGGACTCGCATTTGCCCGAGCAGGAGGCTCTGCAGGAGCGCTCGGCTGAGCGGCTGCGTTCGGTTCCGGCGGACTTTCTCCACTCGGCGCAGGCGAGGCGGCTTGCTCCGGCTCTGGCGCGCTAAAGCCCTTTTCTGCCCACAGCACGCGTCCGAAACGCGATGCCTTGTGAAAGTTCCCCTGGCCCAGGATCGCGGACCAGCTGACGCCACCGCCGTCTTGCATGGCGTAGAAGTTCATACGCCAGGCGTCACCGATCTCGGGTGGACTGTGCTTGGCTTTGGTGAAGGCCTTCCAGGGCACCAGCGCTTCGACGGTGTAGCCTTGGTCGACATCGTCGGACTTGTCGAGCGTACCCTGTAGGGTGACAGCGCTCTTCACGCCCGACGCCCATTCTTCGTGACCGAAGGGGCCATCCGGCGGATTTTGCGGCGTATTGTAGTCGTCGTAGGCAGTGTCGAAGACCAGGTTTTGCGGGTTCACCTGGATTTCGTAGTAGTCGCGATTGTCGCCGTCACCGTCGGGATCGATCATCAATTCGACGGCGTCCTTGGTCCAAAGATGCGCGTCCTTTTGCCCGTTCTTGAAGCCACCCACGATGTCGGTGTCGCGCACTTCGAAGCCCACGTAGAAGCCCTCCTTGCCGAACAGCAGGCGGAAGGAGCCGTTGACGGGGAAGCGATGGTTGGGTTGGCCGGTAGCGACGTCGACCAACGTGCCGGCGGTGGCTTCGGTCCAGGCAGGTTCATCGAGCTTGCCGTCGATCTTGATCTTCTGACTGGGATCCAGGCGGTCCACGCGCAGCGTCGGAATCGGCGCCGGGCGCGCCCGCGGACGAAACCCCGTGGGCACGGCGACTACGAGCCCGCTCGTAGGATCGGCGGTGCGCCCCGCGCTGACTTTCAGACGCTCATCGCCCTTCTGAAGGCCCACCACGAGCTGAAGCCTGGGTGTCTGCAGATCTGGGGGCACGACGAAATCGAGTTCATCGACATAGATTTTCCCAAGCTCCCAGCTCTCGGGTGGCAGCTTGGGCGCCCCGGCGCTGCTTTCGCGCAGCGGGCCGCTCTCGTCGAGGGTCGCGACTGGCTGACTCGTCATATCCAGCAGCTTGGTCGTGAGGCGAAAACCGGGCGGCGGCTTTTCGACGGCGCGCCAATAGAGCGAAAGCTTGAAAGGACGGCCCGGGCGCATCGGACCGCGTGTGTGCATCAAGTAACCGACCAGCTCGATTTTTCCGTCGAAGGCGAGCGTGGTCGCGCGCGCGCCTTGCGGCAGCTCGGCGACGATGAAGGCCGACGCTGGCTTCGACTTGTCGCGGTTACACCCGGCGCACGCGCTCAGGCTGCAGAAGAGCGCGCCGAGCAAGAGCCTCGTCCCGGCGCGCGGCATCATTTCTTGCCCTTGTTCTTCTTGCGGGCGTCGCGCTCGCGCTTGCGCTCGTTCTTCTTCGCGTTCTTTTCCGACTTGCTGAGCACCTTCATGCGTGGCGCGGGCGCACCACCCGCGAAGTCCATGCCTGGCATTCCGGGAAAGCCCATGCCCGGCATGCCCATCCCGGGCATGCCCATACCCGGCGGCATTCCAGGCATTTGTCCTCCCTTCATGGCGCGCCGCATGTTGCGCGCCATGGCCAGATTCTTGAGCCCGGGGATGTTGCCCATGAAGCCTAGATCTTGACCGAAGCCAGACATCATCTGACGCATGAACAAGAACTTCTGAACGAGCTCGCTGACGCCCTTTTCGGGTTGCCCGGAGCCCTTCGAGATGCGGCGCACGCGTGAGGGTTCGCGCACCAGCGCGTTCGGATCGAGCCGCTCGCCGCGCGTCATCGATTGAATGATGGCTTCTACGCGGCCGAGCTCGCCTTCATCGAGCTGATCGGCGGCCCCGGGGGGCAGCATGTTGCCCATGCCGGGGATCTTGTCGACCAAATCTTTGAGCGAGCCCATCTTCTGAATCATGCGAATCTGATTCAGGAAGTCGTCCAGCGTGAACTGGCCCGACATCATGCGCATCGCGTCTTCTTCGGCCTTCTTTTGGTCGACGACCTCTTCGAAGTCTTTGATCAGGCCGACCACGTCGCCCATGCCGAGCACGCGGCTCGCCATGCCTTCGGCGCGGAACGGCTCGAGCTTGTCGGTGGTCTCGCCCATACCGACGAAGGCGATTGGGGCGCCCGTGACCTCTTTGATACTGATGGCGGCGCCGCCGCGCGCATCGCCGTCGAGCTTGGTGAGCACGACACCTGTGATGCCGAGCCGCTCATTGAAGCTGCGCGCGGTTTTCACGGCGTCTTGGCCGATCATCGCGTCGACGACGAGCAAGATGTTGTGGGGATTGATGGCGTTCTTGACGGCCGACAGCTCCTGCATGAGCGGCTCGTCAATCGCGAGGCGACCTGCTGTGTCGTAGATGATGACGTCGCACTTTTGCTGCTTGGCTGCGTCGGGTGCAGCGCGGCAAATATCGAGCGGCGAGGCGCCCGCGATGTTGAACACCGGGACGCCGATCTGCTGACCCAGGACCTGCAGCTGCTCCACGGCCGCCGGGCGTTGCATGTCGGCGGCGACGAGCAGCGGCTTCTTGCCTTCCTTGCTGAAGAGCCGGGCGAGCTTGGCGGCGGTCGTGGTCTTACCTGAGCCCTGCAGGCCGACCATCATCACTCCGGTCACGCTCGCCGAGAGGTCGAGTACTTCGCCCTCATGGCTCATCAAACGGACCATCTCGTCGTAACAGAGCTTGATGAACTGTTCGCCGGCCGAGACCTTGTGCGTCTGCCCGCCTTGGCGAATGCGGGTTTGCACGGTCTGGCCGAGCGCCTTCTGCTCGACCTCGGACAGGAAGGTCTTGACGACCCCGAGCTCCACGTCCGCCTCGAGCAGTGAGCGGCGCACCTCCTGCAAGGCCGATTGAATGTTCTTTTCGTTGAGCTCAGTCAGCCCTGCCAGGCGGTTCTGAGCTTCACGGAATCCCTTCGCTAGCGCATCAAACACGGCCGCGTCTTAGCACAGTTCGGGGAAAGCCCCCGCCCAAAGCGGGCGGCTCGCGGGTCAGCTAGGCCCGCTTTGTGCGCCGATTTCGACGAGCAGCTGCTCGATTTCCCCGATCGTGAAGGGCTTGTCGACGCGTCGCCCGTGATAGCGCTCCAAGAAGTCCTGGGCACGCTCGGTGAAGGCTCCGCCGGTCATGAACGCGAAGCGTGGTACGAGCGTCGGATAGTCACGAGCAATCGCGTCGAAGACCTTGGGCCCGGACACGTCCGGCATCATCAGATCGCACAGCACGAGGTCGAAGTTCGAGTCCTGCGCGAGGCGTTCCAGCGCCTCGCGCCCACTCGTCGAGAGCTCGATGTCATGCCGCCCGGAGAACGCGTACATCAGGGTTTGCCCGAGCAGCGGCTCATCGTCGATGACCAAGATGCGGGAGCGGCGGGGCTCCGTGCTGTTCCCCTCTGGCACCGGCGTTTGCGTAGACGCGCCTTGCTTGGCGAGGGGCAGCGATACACGGAAGGTCGAGCCCTTCCCTTGTCCGCTGCTCACACCAATCTCCCCGCCGTGCGAGGCCACGATGGTGCGGCAAATGGTAAGGCCGAGGCCAGTGCCTTTCCCTGCGGGTTTGGTCGTGAAAAATGGCTCGAATACATGCGGCAAATCCGTCTGTCCGATGCCCGCGCCCGTGTCGGCGACTTCGACGACCACGCGGTCGCCCTCGAGAGCCGTACTGAGCGTAATCGAACCTTCTTTGACTTCACCGAGATCAATTGCTTGGGCAGCGTTCACGATCAAATTGAGAAACACTTGGCCGAGTCGAGACTCATCGCCTTCGACGGCGGGAACACGCGCGTAGCGTTTGACCAGACGAGCGCGGTGGCGAATCTCGTTCCAGGCGAGGCTCACCATGGAGTCCAGCACGGACTCCACGTCGACGAGTTGCTTCGATTCCGCGATTGGCCGCGCAAACGTCATCAGATCCCTCACGATGTTCCGCACGCGCAATGCTCCCTCGCGCGCGTTCACCAGGGCGCCGAGCATAGCGCGTTCCAGGACGATTTGGCCACCCGCTTCTCGCGCCCGCGTTGCCTCGCGCTCGACGAACTCGAGGCTCCCCAACACGTACGCCAGCGGATTGTTGATATCGTGCGCGATTCCCGCGGCGAGCTGCCCAAGGGCTGTCAGCCGGTCGGCCTGAGCTGAGCCGCCAACGACCACGCTGCGCAGGTAGACGGCGCAAATGCCGTCCGCGACGAAGTCGAGGGGACGCACGTATAGGTCCAGTAGGGTCGGAACTCCCAAGTCGATCTCGAGGCGTGGATGTTCGGCGCGCTCTTTCCAGGAGAGCCCGGCTTGGCGGAGCAAGCGGTGCAGCCCGTGCTCGGCCTCCGCGTCCACCTCCTCCACCGAAAAAAGCTTTCGAAACGCCGCATTCCCGTAAATGAGGCGGCCGTGGGAAAGCACTCCGACCGCATCCGGCAGCGCCTCCACGAGCGCCTCTAAGAGGCGTTCACTGGGCGCGGGTGTAGTGGTGCTCATCGTGCGGCCCCTGGCGAATAGCGCTTGCCATAATAGACGAAACAGTCGCGTGTTTCGCCCGTCGTCCTCCACTGAGGGCCGAATTTGTCGCCTCCTTTCGCGCGCCGGCTTTGCGCCGCGCCCTCCGACAGGCCTTGCTTGACGGGGGTCTGGGCCGGTCGCACCCTTTCCACCCTCCCGGACTTGTTCCTCTTTATTCGAACCGAATGACCTCCACTCGCCGCCGAAACCCAGCCCGGCCCAAGACTTCACCTAGCGCCGCGGCTGATCGCGACGGCGAGCAGAGCGCTGACTCCGCCGCCGAGGGAGACGAGGCTCGCGACGGGGACCAGGAAGAAGCAGAGGAGGAGGAAGAGTGGGGCGGCCCCGCCGAGCTCGATGGGGCGGAGCCCGACAAGGCGGACGACGGCGTCATCGAGGCGAGCGCCGAAGTGTTGGGAAGCGAAGCTATCGAACCCGAGAGCGAGCGCGAGCCAGGGCTTGCGAGTTCCTCGCTCGCCAGGGTCGACGCGCTGCAAGTCTACATGCGCGAAGTGCAGCGTCACTCGCTGCTCAGCCCGGACGAAGAGCACTCGCTCGCGGTTCACTACAACAAGACTCAAGACGTGACGGCGGCAGCGCGGCTCGTCACCGCGAACCTGCGCTTGGTCGTCAAGATCGCCTACGAATACCGACGCGCGTACCGCAATATGATGGACCTCATTCAAGAGGGCAACATCGGGTTGATGCAGGCGGTCAAGCGCTACGACCCGTACCGTGGCGTGAAGTTGTCGAGCTACGCGGCGTGGTGGATCCGCGCCTACATGCTGCGCTTCATCCTCAACAACTGGCGCCTGGTGAAGATCGGTACCACCCAGGCGCAGCGCAAGCTCTTCTTCAATCTGAGCAAGGAGAAGGCGAAGCTCACGTCGATGGGCATCGAGCCCACCCACGCGGAGATCGCCAAGCGCCTCAATGTGGAAGAGTCGGAGGTCAGCGAGATGGACCGGCGCCTCTCGCGCTCCGATGCGTCGCTCGACGCGCCCGTGGGCGAAGGCGACGACAAGAGCACGACGCGCCTCGATCTCTTGCCCGCCGTAGCAGATACGCCGGACCGGCTCACCGAGGACGCGCAGTTGCACTCGATTTTGCGCGAAAAGCTCGAGGTTTTTCGGGGCACGCTGAGCGGCAAGGACGTGGCAATCTTCGACAAGCGCCTGATCGCCGACGAGCCGCTCACGCTGCAGGAGCTGGGGGACGAGTTCGGAGTTTCGCGCGAGCGCGTGCGTCAGCTAGAAGCCAGGCTCACCGGCAAGCTTCGCGCCTATCTGCAGCAAGAGCTGGGGGACGGCGTCTCCTGACGCCGCGCGCGCTCCACTGTGCCGGGCACTCTCTACTTGGTCGCTACGCCGATCGGTAATCTTCAGGACATCACGCTGCGTGCGCTTGCCACGCTGAAGGCCGTCTCGCGGATCGCGGCGGAGGACACGCGGCGCACGCGCGCGCTTCTCTCGCACTTTGCGATCACGGGCAAGCACTTGGTGTCGTGCAACGCGTACGCGAGTGAGTCGGCGCTCGCCGAACTCGTTCGCGATCTCGAGAGCGGCCAAGATTTGGCGTTGGTGACCGACGCCGGCACGCCGTCGGTGAGCGATCCGGGCACGCCGTTGGTGCGCGCGGCCGTGAGCGCGGGCATCGCCGTCGTGCCGATTCCTGGGGTGAGCGCGGTGACGACCGCGGTGGCTGCTTCGGGCTTGGTGGACGGCCCGTTTCGCTTTCTCGGGTTTGCGCCGCCAAAAGCCGGGCGCCGCGCGAGCTTTTTTGCCGACGCCATGGCTAGCCAGGAGCCCTTCGTGTTGTTCGAGGCGCCGCACCGCATCGAGCGCACGCTGGCTGAGCTCTCGGCGCTCGCGCCCGAACGCCCCGCCGTGCTGTGCCGCGAGCTTACCAAGCTCCACGAAGAGCATCGTCGCGGGACGCTCGCCGAGCTCGTGGTGGGGGCCGAACAGGATCCAATCCGTGGCGAGGTCACGCTGGTCGTCGCTGCGGGCGAACCGCGTCCCGCGTACGAGCCTTCCGATGACGAAGCCATCGAAGCTAGCATCCTGTCCGGTTTGCGCGCCGGGGAGTCGCCGCGCAGCGTGGTCGAGGCGCTCTCAGCCGGCTCGGGCCTGGCTCGCCGCGAGCTCTACCGCCGTGTGACCGAGATCGCGCAGCGCCTCAACGCCGAAAGCGGTGAGGAGAACCGCGACGGTGACCCGGACGGGACCTGAAAGGTCCCACGGATCTCGAGCACGGGTAACTTTATCTGCAGATTGAAAGGCTCGAGGAGCGAGCTGCCCGTTGAAACGACTTGCCATGCGGCCGCGCCGCTGCCGCGTCGTCACCAACAACGCGGGGCTTGCGCGGCCGCAGACCCGAGCTTTCCGCGACTGCGTTGCCTAGCGCCGCCCGATGCCGAGCGGCGCGCCCGTCTCTTGGTAGCCCCCCAATTTCCCATCAGGGGTTCGGAGGCCGCACTCAGCGCGCGCAGTAGCCCGCGAAGGGCGTCTGCAAATGCACGATGAACAGGTTTGATTTCTGGTCGTCGGCGGCGAGCGCGTGAACCGCGTAGGTTCCGCTAGAGGCCGCACCATTGAAGGTGAGCGCCCCTGTGGAGTCGACCACGTATTTGGTCGGATCGGTGCTGTTGGCGTCGCCCTCGATCGCCCCGCTGGCTCCGAAGTCTTGGTCGTTGGCGACGATCAGCGTGTGGTCGTCGATCAGCGTCATGCCTTCGGCCTTTTCGGGCGTGAAGCCGTACGCGCGCAGGTCGACGACCAGCGTCTTCGTCGCAAGAACAATGTCGGTCTGCACTTCGCTGAGCGTGCCGTACTCGAGGTCCTTGCCAACGTTGGCCCCTGTGCTGAGCGTGACGCCCGTGAGATCCGTGGCGTGGCTGATGTCGATTTGGTACACGATGTTGCGGAGTGCGCCGTTCTTGTCCTTGCCCTCTTCGATGGTCAAAAACTGGTTGTCGCCGAGCGCAATCAGGTCACCCATTTTCGCGTCGCCGCTCTTCTTGTACGCCGCGACGTCGTGGGGGTAAGCGAACATACGCGTGGCGCCGCTCTTGGGATCGTATTCGACGAGGCGGATGAACTGCGATGTGCCTTTGGTCTTGCCGTCGATGTCCAAAGTGCTTTGCACCATGCCGTAGACTTTGCCGGCGGGTGAGACGGCGACGCCCTCGAATCCGCGGTTTATCTGGCGGCTCGCGAGCAGCGCGGGTAAGCCTCGAGCTGGCGTCAGGCGCTCCAGGATTTCACCTGTGGCGGGGCGCACCTTCAGCAAGGATGGGCCGTACTCCTCACAGAGCCAGGCGTTACCTCGGGCGTCGAAGTCGACGCCTTCTGGGTCGATGCCGGCCTGCGACGACGGGTACGCGACCAAGAGATCGCTGAGTCCGACTTCCGTCGTCAACGACGCCGGCGGCAATCCAACGGCTTTGGTTCGCCCCGAGTGCAGGGGCACGACGTCCGTGACCACGGGACCGGTCGACGGCCGAACACGGATCGTTACGAGGCGGGGCGTGAAATCGGGGACGAGGAACGATTTCGCCGAATGATTGACGCCCGCGGCGTCGAGGAAATTCGGTGAGTCGGCGTTCGGTCCGCGATCGCTCAGCCCGACCAGCGTGTAAGAACTCTGCTCGTCGTGTCCGCGGCCACAGCCGCAGCGACCCGGGCCATCGGTTTTTAGCCGCAGGCCAGAGCCAACGCTGAGCGGCAAGCCGTCAGGAAACTCCGCTTGCGCGGCGCCCGTGTAGGGGATGTTGAATCGCTTCGGGACACTCACTGTCTCGATGTCCACCGCGGCCACGACGTCGTCGGCCGTGATCGCCGCGGCAGCTTGCCCGAGCGAACCCTCTTCGGCGCCGTCGCGCGGCGCCTCGGCGCAGCCAATCGCTGCGATCAGCGACGTCAGTGTCACTCCGCCTGTGTAGCGCAGAACATTCATGCCGTTCCTCCTGCATCTCGCCGCGCAGTCCGTTGCACGGGCACCGGGGTTGAACACGGGTTTGCGCCGAGGTCAACTCGAGTTCCGCTCGAGCTCCCCAATGTGCTGCGCTCGAGTTCGGAAAACTACACTGACTCGGTTTTGGCCTGAGCCATGTGCGCAGTAAGGTCCGTAATTTCCGCTATCGGAGCAGCAGGAGCCGATTTGTGGCGATTATGTGACATGCAGTCTGCTCGATTCGCGCGTGTCGGATCTCGCGAGTCCTTGTGCAGATTCGCTTACTCAATGCGGCAAATCGACTTTATGTCCGGGAACTGGCGTGATCGAGAGCAACGCCATGGTGTCGAAGAGCGCGTTGCCGAGTGACTTCGTGGATGCTGCAAGGTCGTAAACGAGTCCCCACTCGACGTCCGGCGCGCCCACCACGAACAACGTGGATGAGGTCTTACAGGCCTTTGCCACACGCTCGATCGTGTCGCCGGTCATGCTGAGGTCGGGGCCTGCCATGCCTTTGCCGCGGCGGCCGGCGACTCCGCCACTCAGTTTCCAAACGGCCGTGCTCCGATCTTCCAGAATCATGGCCACGGTGCTGCAGGGTGCGGGCTTCGCGAGCTTGGCCTCGGGTGTGAACACCAGCTCGTGCGGGAACTCGTTGCGCGTATCGGTCTTGAGCTTGGCGCGCGGCACACCGATGTTGGCGAGCTCGGCGAGGTAGGCGCTCACCCACTCCTGCTTGGCCTTACGGTCGACGATCAGAGTCACTTCCTTGCCCTCGAAGTGTTGGCGATTTTGAGCCAGCGCCGCGGCGAGCTTTTTGCGACCGTCGGGGAATTGGAAGTTCTCGCGCTCGAACCCGACCTTGGGGCTGATGCTGTCGATCTCGAGATCGGGCGGCCCCTCGGGCTTGGGTGCTTCCGTGAGCTTCGGGGGTTCGATGGGTTTGTCCGCCGCGGGCTCGAACGGGTTTTTGGGCTTCGGCGCGTCTTCGCAGCCGAGCATTGCAAAGCCAAGGACCCAGGCCCCGAGCAAACGGATCGTGGTCTTCACGGGGGCAACTTAGTAGGTTGGCTGCCCGCCAGCAATCGCTCTTGCCGGCTCCGCAGCGGAGCTGCTGATGCCCGGCAGGGCTTCGCTACAGGGCTGGATTCGAGCTAGGTTCGGGGCGTGCCTGACCCCGAGCCGCGTCTGCCTTCGCCGCGTCAAGCCGTGCTGGCCTGGCTTTTGGGGCTTCTGCTGCTGCCCGTGGCCGGGCTCGTGCTTTTGGCCGTGGCGGGCGCCATCGGCAGCGCCGAGGGGCTCAAGCCGGATGCGGCATGGGCGCTCCTGAACGATCCGGTGGCCTCGCCGCTGGTCGTAAGCCCAGCCTGGATTGCCGCGAACATCGCGCTCAGCGAATTCACGTTGCTGGTATTGATGCTGCTCTGGCGTCGTCGGCTGAGGGTACCGCTGCGTTCGCTGGTGCCGTTTAGGCGCCCGTCGTTGCGCGCGTTGCTCGGCGCGGTGTTGTTGCCGTTCGGTCTGGCGCCGCTCGCCGAAGTCGCGGGTGAGCTCACGCATCGCGTGTTGCACCTCGGCGTAACGTCCGATCATCTGGTGACGACACTCTCGCGGGGCAGCAGTGAAGCGCTGTTCGCCGGTATTCTCGTGGCCGCCGCGCTGCTACCGGCGCTGATGGAAGAGGCCATGTTTCGCGGCTTCGTGACGGTCGCGTTCTCGCGCTTCTCGCCGTTCGTGAAGCTATTGGTTCCGAGCGTCATGTTCGGCGTGTTCCACTTGGAGCCGACCCAGGTCGCGGGGACGATCGTGCTTGGCGTGGCGTTCGGCCTGGTGCGACTGTACACGAGCTCGATCTGGGCCTGTATTTTGAGCCACTTCGCCTACAACACAGGGATCCTGTTGGAGGCGCGTTGGCTCGAGCGCGTCGAGACACACGTGATTTCTTGGGGCCGGGTCGGCCTCGGGTTGGGGTTGGCGATGGCGGCGTACACGCTGCTGGTCGGCGATCTCGGGCGACGCTACCTGCTCCATTTGCGCCTACCGCCCCCGCCGCCTCCGTCGCGGCCGTTCTGAGGAGCCACTTTCATGCTTCGCAAGGTGAAAGACAAGCTCGTCGGGGGTGCAGCCGGCCTCGTCGATCGAGCGGCAACGCTGGCGGTCGAAGCGTCCTCGCGCAGAGGGCGCGGTCCGCGCTTGGCCATTTCCCATCAGTCGCGCATGGCCTTTCTCGAGCGCGTGGCCCTCGAGTATTCGTCGCTACCGGTGGCCGACTTCTTTCAGCAGCCGGGCGCCATCGAGCCCAGCGTGCGCCGCGTGGGGCCCGAGCGGGCTCTCTCCTGCTACGACGCCAGCTGGCCTGCGAACTACACGCCCGCGCTCGAGAGCTACGCCGAGCGCTACCTGGCCACGCACGAGAACCAACACTGCGCGGCGCGCCTGTTCTTGCGACGCCCCGCACGCCCCTTGGTGGTGATCATCCACGGCTACATGTCCGGCAGCTTCGCCATCGAAGAGCGCATGTGGCCGCTCGCCGATCTCGACGCACACGGCTACGACGTGGCGCTCTTCGTGTTGCCTTTTCACGGCGTGCGGGCGAACCGTGCGCGCGGCTTGGTGCCGGAGTTCCCGAGCAACGATCCGCGTATGAACTTGGAGGGGTTTCGCCAGGCGGTCGGCGATTTGCGAGGCTTCGTGCGCTGGGCGAGGCGCGCGGGACACCCCGCAGTTGGCGTGTTCGGAATGAGCTTGGGCGGCTACGCGGCGGCCCTCACGGCGACCCTCGAACCCGAGCTAGCGTTTCTGGTTCCGGTGGTCCCGCTCGCCTCGCTCGTCGATTTTGCGAGCGAGCAAGGCTCACTCAGCCCGTCACCCCACGAAGCGGCGCGCGAACGCGACGTGCTCGAGGCGCTCTATCGCCCGATCAGCCCCTTCTCGAGACCGTCACTCGTGCCATCGGAGCGAGCGCTGGTAATCGGCGCCCGCGCCGATCGCGTGACGCCTATCACCCATGCGCGCGCACTCGCCACGCACCTGGGGGGCCCAGCTCGTGGCGTGGCCGGGCGGTCACCTCCTACAGATTGGGCGGCGCGAAAGCTTCGAGCGCGTATATGCCCTGCTGGAGCGAACGCGATCGCCCGTCGGGAAATAGCCCGACACCGCACTAACGCCCGACTGCTTCAATGGCGCAGGACAGCGGAGCCCGCGTGAAAGGCCGCCACGTTGCGCCCCCTGATCGCGCCGGACGAGGCCCGCAAGGCCTCGTCCGACTCGTCGACCAAGCTGAGACCCGGTTACTACTGGACCACGACGGAGTCGATCTCGAACACCGCGGGAACGTAGTCGAATACCGGCTGCGGATCAGTCGAATTGGTCCAGAACTTGGTGTCGATGCGGATCGCCAAGCGCTGGATTGTCGCCGGATCGAAGCTGCCGTTGGCGTCCGGGATCGTGAAGGCGAACTCCTTGAATGCCGTGGCCCCTGCGTCGCTTCCTACGAACTGGAAATTCCCGGAACCCTCGGTCCAGTCGCCGTCGCTGGCAATGATGTACACGTCAAAACCACCGGTCGCACCCGTGGCCGGGCCAATACCGCCCGATACCCAGCGCATCTTCACGGTGACGGTCTTGCCGCCGAGGTTGGACCATGGTGCACCGGTCGTCGTTCCGAGCGTGGACGTCCAGATCGCCGTGTTGGCGGCGGTGTCCAAAGGCAGCGTGAGGGTTGCAACGCCGCTGGCGGCCGTCAGCGTGACGCCCGTGGAGTAGCACGATGTACACCCGTCCCAGTACTTGAACGGCGCCCAGCCGTCCGTGGAGGAATCGAAGGTGTTGTTGAGGATGGGCGCAACTGAGGTCACGCCGCCTGCGCCACCTTCGGCTGTTGTCCCGCCCTCGGCCGTGACGCCGCCCATGCCAGCCGCGCCGCCAGGCATCTCGCCGCCGGTTCCGATGACGCCACCCTGCGGAGCTGCGCCGCCTTCGCCCGTCACGCCGCCCGTGACGACGACCATGCCGCCCTCGCCGACACCGGCGCTGCCGCCGTTGGCGCTGCCGC
>JAEUAF010000545.1 GCA_019695485.1 Sorangium sp. | reverse complement strand
GTTGCGGATCGATGCCGCGACGGGGGGCAGTCGTCTGATTCGGATCAGGCGCGCTCGGCTCGAGTGTTCGACTGAGCGTGCCTGATCCTGAATCAGCGGACCTGAAATTCCGTACCGAGTTCGGCGTAGGCGCTGCCCCCAATCCAGACACCGAAGCGGCCGGGTTCGACTTCGCGTTTGCCGCTGTTGTTCCAGAACGCGAGCTCGTCCGGGCCGAGTTCGAATTCGACGCGCGCGCTCTCGGCGGGGCCGAGCTCGACGCGGCGGAAGCCCTTCAGCTCGCGCACCGGGCGCGTGACGCTCCCCACATAATCGCGCACGTAGCACTGCACGACCTCTGCACCGCTGCGCTCTCCATGGTTCGTGAGCAAGGCGCTGACTTTCACGCGCTCATCGCGCGCGATTTCGCTACGGTCGATGGAGATGTCCGAATAGCCGAAGCGCGTGTAGGAAAGGCCGAAGCCGAAGGGGAAGAGCGGCGTGGCGAGCTCGTCGAGATACGGCCGAATGCCGTGGTGAGTGGGCGCGAAGAACGGGTAGTAGCCGTTGACAGCGCGGCCTCCATTCTTGTGATTGTAGAAAATCGGTACCTGTCCGAGTGAGCGCGCCAGCGTGACAGGGAGCTTGCCGCTCGGGCACGCGTCGCCAAAGAGGACGTCCGCGATGGCTCGGCCTCCCTCGGTGCCCGGGTGCCAGGCGTAGAGCACGGCCTGTGCGCGTTCCAGCACGGAGCCAATCGGCAACGGCCGCCCCGCCGCGATCACGGCGACAATCGGCGTTCCCGTGCGGTAAAGAGCCTCGAGTAACACTTCTTGATCGCGCGGCAGCGAAAGGTCCGCGATGTTGTTGGCTTCCCCTGTGCGGAGTGGGCTTTCGCCGAGCACCACGATGGCGACGTCAGCGCGCTGGGCGGCCTGCACCTGTGCATCGAGCATCAGCGGCGCGGTGCTGAATTTGAGCTTCGGGGCGCTCTCGCCCAGCGCGTCGACTATGGACGTGACATCGCTCGCGACGCCGTCGAACACCCAGCTGCCCATCAGCTCACCTTGCGCGCTGGCGAGCGGGCCCAAGACGGCGATGCGCCGCCCTTCTTTGGCGAGCGGCAGCAGCGAATCCTGGTTCTTGAGCAGCACCAGCGAGCGCGTCGCGAGCGTTCGTGCCGTGGCCCGCGCGGCTGGCGAGAGCAGGCTGCTCGTCGCGCGCGTGGTGTCGAGGTAGGGCCGCTCGAAGAGGCCTTTTTGGAATTTGGCGCGCAGCACGCGCGCCACGGCGTCGTCCAAGCGCGCGGCGTCGATTTGTCCGTTGGCGAGTGCGGCCTCCAAATGCGCTACGAAGGTGCCTGTCACCATTTCCATGTCGACGCCCGCCGTCAGCGCCTTCACCGCGGCGTCGGCGTCATTTTCGGCCGCCCCGTGCACGATCATCTCGGTGACCGCGGCCCAGTCGCTGATCACGAAACCCTGGAATCCGAGCTCGTCTTTCAACACGCGCGTCAGCAAGTAGTGGCTGCCCGAGACCGGCTCGCCGTTGATATTGTGGAAGGCGCTCATCACTGTAGCGCAGCCCGCGCGCACGGCGGCGCGGAATGGTTCGAGGTACACATTTCTCAGCGTGTGATCCGAGCACTCGCCGCTCGCGTAGTCGCGGCCGCCCTCGGAGGTGCCATAGGCCAGAAAATGCTTGGCGCAGGCCAACACTCGACCGGGTTCGCTCGGGTCGACTCCCTGAAAGCCGCGTACCATCGCCGCGCCAAGCGCGGACGTGAGGTACGCGTCCTCGCCGCAGCCCTCGATGATGCGCCCCCAGCGCGGGTCGCGCGCAATGTCGAGCATGGGCGCGAAGGTCCAGTGCACGCCATGCGCGGAGGCTTCGGCGGCCGCATGTTTGGCGGCCTGTTCGACCAACTCGGGATCGAAGCTTGCCGCCTGCCCGAGCGGAATCGGGAAAATCGTGCGGTAACCATGAATCACATCGCGTCCGTTCAGGATCGGAATCCCGAGTCGCGATTCGTCGCAGGCGATGCGCTGAACCGTGTTGTTCTCCTCGAGCTCCGCCACCAACTGCGCCTCGTTGCCGGCGAACGCGGTCGACGCCAAGATGCGCGAGCCGACGAGCCCCGCCTTCGCCTGAGTGCGCACCAAGGCGACCCCTGCTTGGTCCGCTCGTACTTGGTTCAGTTGCCCCAGTTTCTCACTCAGCGTCATGCGTTCCAACAGGTCGCGGACGCGTTCGGCGGTGGGCAGCCGGGGGTCTTGATAAGGGAGCCTCGAGGTCGTCATCGGGCGGCACAGTATGCTCGAAGGCGGGCGCAGAAAAAGAGGGGCACCTCGCAGCGCTGCTCAAATGCTGCGCGTTCTCGCCCACGCCAGCCCGTCAATCGGCGCTATACTGGCGAGGCGGTATTCATGGGCAAACGATTCGGTCATTGGTGGGCACGCGTCGGCCTCGGCTCGGGGAGTGGGCTTGCCCTGCTCATGATCCTCGGCGCGGGCTGCTCACCCACCACGAGCAGGCTGCGCGCGCGCTTCGCGAAAGAGCACGCCTGTCCGGAGAGCCAGGTTCAGGTGACACCGCGTGGGGGCGTCGTGTATCGCGCCGAAGGCTGCGGAAGCGAAACCGAATACGTGTGCGAGAGCTTCGCCAACATGAACAAGGGCGGTGCCTGTGAAGAGCGTGGTCTGTTACGGAATGCCGCGCCGCTCGAACGAAGCCACGCGCTGCCGCGCGCCACGGACAACGAACTTGCGCCGACGGACAGTCCGCGATGATCACACGACGCGCGTTGTTGGCTTCTGCGGGCGCCGTGTGCGTGGCTGGCATCGCGCGCCCCGCGCTCGCCGAGAACGGGCCGGTCGTGCTGGTTCCCTTGGGCGGGATTCCGGCGCTCGAAGTGAGCATCGTTCAGCGCGCGCTGTCCGTCTTTTATGCCGTTCAGTTGGTGGCTGAAGCTCCACGCGCGCTCCCCAAGGCGGCCTACTACCCCGCGCGTGGGCGCTATCGGGCGGAGCGCTTGCTGAGCGCTCTCGAAACGAGCGCCCAGGCGTCGCAGTTTCGCGTGCTCGGCTTGGCCAACGTGGACATCTCGACCACCAAGGGCAGCATCGCTGACTGGGGGATCTTGGGGCTAGCGACGCTCGACGGGCGGGTCGGCGTATTGTCGAGCTTTCGCTGTCGGCGCGCCGCCAAGAACCCCGAGCACATCGCGCATCGCCTCGGCAAGACCGCGGTACACGAGCTCGGGCACACCTTCGGGCTCGAGCATTGCCCGAATGCGGGCTGCTTGATGGAGGATGGGCAGGGCAGCGTCCTTACTACGGATCGAGAGTTCGACCTATGCGAAAGCTGCCGAAGCAAGCTTGGTGCGCGCGGCTTGCTCGTGAGTCCGCGCGCGCTGCCGCCCTGGCCGAAACCTTGATGCCACGCTGCGCGGCGCGGTTGTCATGAGCCGCGCTGAACGGCATAAAGCGAGCCATGGAACAGCTTCCCGGTCCCGCCGGCCCCATCGAGTTCCAGCGCGACCGCCAGGGCTATCCCTCGATTCGCGCCAAGAGCCTGCTCGAGGGCACGTTCGCGCTCGGCTACCTGCACGCCCTGGACCGACTCACTCAGGTGACGTTCACGGCGCTGGCGGCGCGCGGCGAGCTGATGTCCGTGTTGGGCGACGTGCCCCTCGCGCGGCTGATCGACCGCAGCGCGCGCGTGCTCGGTCTCAGTCAAGACGTGTCGAGTCAAGTCGCGGCGTGCGACTCGGATAGTCGCGCGCTGCTTACTGCCTATAGCGAGGGCTTCAACCGTGGCGCTGAGGTACGCGGTCGTCCGCTGGCGTTGCGCATGCTGGGCGCCGACTCCTTCGTGGCGAGCCCCGAGGGGATCTTCTCGATCTTTCGCTTCATCACCTACTTCGGACTCACCAGCATGCAGGTCTCCTCCGAGCTCATCGTGGCGGAGCTCGTGGCGCGCGGCGCGCCCACTCGTGTGTTCGAGCGGTTGCTCGGTCAGAGCGCGCTCGGGCTCGACCTCGAGAGCCTCAGAAATCTGCAAATTCCTGCCGAATACTCGTTCTTTCAGGAGGCGCGCTTTGGCTCGAAGCAAGCGGGGTCGAACGCCTTCTGCGTCTCTGCCGAGCGTTCGAGTAGCGGTGGCGCGCTGTTGGTCGGCGAGTTTCACATGGAGGTCGGGCGTTTTCCTCCGCTGCTCTATGCCGCCCATTTATCCTTGCCCGACGACGAGTACTTGGCGGGCATCACCATCCCCGGCATCGCTTGGTTCGCAGCGGGTCGCACGCGTCAGGTGGGCTGGTCGTACACGTTCGCGCACGCCGACAACGTGGACTTCTTGGTCGAGCGCGTGGAGGGTGGCAAATACTTGGCCGGGTCGGAATGGAAGGCGTTTCGCCGTCGCGAAGAAGTGGTGTCGATCCGCAACAAGCCGAGTGAGACTTGGGTGTTCTTCGAGAACGACTACGGCACGCTGCTCGGTGACGCCGAGGCGCCGGGCGAGCGGCCCTGCGTGCGCGTGTCAGGCCTCGGAGAAACTCATCGCGCGTTTTCGGCGGCTCGCCGCGTGCTCGACTGCCAGAATGTGGAGGACTTGATCGAAGTGCAGCGCGAGGTGCGCAGCGTGTCCCTCGAGGGAATTCTGGTCGATCGCGCGGGCGCCATCGCCAGCGTCGTCACGGGGCAGATCGACCAGCGTCCCGCGGGCTGGACCGGCGCCTATCCGCGCCGCGGCTGGGATCTGAGTGAGCGCGTACCGGGGCTCTTGGGCGAGAATTTGCGGCCAATCGCGGTGTCGCCTGCCAGCGGGCAGCTGGTCTCCGCGAACCAAGGCGGGCACGGGCCGTACCGCGCGCTGTGGTGCACGTTTCCCGAGCCGCCGTATCGCTTCGAACGTATCAGCGAGCTGATCTCGGCGCGCGAGAAGCATGACCTCGGCTCACTGTTCGCGATCTCGTACGATGTGTTCGACGCCAGCGCGCGCCGCTTGCTTCCGATCTGGGCGAAGCTGCTGCCGGAACATCCGCTCTCGAAGAAGCTGGTGGCGTTCGCGAGTGACCAAACGGACAAGCAGATGCTCGCGCTGTTTCACACGCTGCATGCCGAGACGTGTTTCGCCATGCTCGAGCAAGATTTATCGACCGAAATGGCTCGACGCTTTCACGAGTGGTCCGCGCTCGCGCTCTATCAGGTCCAGCTCGACTCCGTGCTGGCGCTCGAGCAACCCACGTTGCTCGACGAGGCCGGGCTGCGTGCCTTGCTCGAGCTCGCCTTCCCACGCGCCATCGAGCGCTACCGGAAGCAAGAGCAGGTGCCGGTGCGCTTGCGCTTCAAGCACATGATCACGCAGGGTCGGACGCCGAGCTTCCTCGGCTTCGATTCGCGAACCATCGAGCTGCCGGGTAGTCCCGTGACCGCGTTTCAGTGTCGTTTGTCGCCGATTTCAGGCCAAGACCTGGTGTATGCGCCCGCGTTTCACCTGGCGTGCGACATGAGCACCGACATCGTCTACTACAATCTGCCCGGGGGCGCGTCCGAGTCGCGCTTTGGTCCAGGCTACGGTCTCGGCGTCGAGGAGTGGCTGGCGGGCAGTGCGCGCGCGCTCGGCGATTTTACGCAGCCACCGCTCGAGATTTCCAAGCGTTGAAGCGCGCCCTCAGTTGCTGTCGAGCGCCACCATGTCGCGCACGTTCCCGCGCACGCGTCGGGCGCTGCTCGCGAACGCGCGATCTTGCGCATGGAGGCGCATTTTGATGCCCGGGCGCGGCGCCAAGGTGATGCTCAGGAAGCGGTTCACGCGCGCGTTCGGCACGAGCTCGAAGCGGTAGCGCTGGAGCAAGATAGCGAGCACGATCTTGATCTCCATCAAGGCGAAGGTCGCCCCAATGCACATGCGCGGCCCGCTGCTGAACGGATTGTAGACGTAGGGCCCCGGATCGAGCGAAGCCCAACGGCTCGGGAGGAAGCGCGTGGGCTCGGGGAAAATGTCAGGGATTCGCTGGGTGTGGTAGATGCTGCTCAAGACTTCGGTGCCACGCGGCAGCACGTAGCCGCCGAGCTCGGTCTCCTGCCCCACGATGCGATGATTGAAGGGAACGGGCGGTAAAATCCGCAGGCTCTCCTTCACGACCTGATCGAGCAGCGTGAGCTTTTGGAGTTGATCGACGCTCGGCGCGTCGCCGTGCAAGAGGCCGTCGAGCTCGTCGAACAGGTCGCTCATCACGTCCGGGTGCTGGGACAGCAGAAACAACGTCCAGCTGAGCGCGTTCGAGCTCGTCTCGTGGCCGGCCGCAAAGATCACCCCCGCATGGCCGATGAGCTCGTCTTCGCTCAATCGCGCGCCCGTTTCATCCGTGGCTTCGAGCAACATCGAGAGCATGTCGTTTCCGCCCGGCGGCGCTTTGCGCTTCTCGGCCAAGACGTCCACCATCTTTTGGTCGATGTCGTGGGTCAGGTCGAGCCAGCGCCGATAGGGGATCAGCGGACCGTCCCAAGGCACGGCTACCGCGAGCCGAAACAGATCGAGCCAGCGATGCAGATTCTGCCCGATGCGCAGGCCTGCCTCGCCCATATCGGAGCCAAATAGCGTCTTCGTGGCGACGCGCAGCGTAAGCTCCATCATGTCCGGGCAAATGTTGCGCACGCTGCCCGCGCTCATCTCGGCCAGCACGGACTCCGTGATCGCGACCATCGAGTCCCGATAGGTTTCGATGCGGCTCTTGTGGAACGCGGGCATCAGCAAGCGGCGTTGCTGGCGATGCTCCGCGCCGTTCACGTGGAAGAGCCCGGTCAGCGTGCGCGTCAGTGGCTTCTTGCGTGGCGTGATCGGCGCCTCAGGGTAGAGTGGCCCGGAGAGCGCGCTTTTGTGAAAGTCGTCGTGGCGCGTCAAGAGCGCCCGGTTGAGCTCCGGACCATAGAGGAAGACGCTGCCCGGCGTATCGCGCTCAGTCGACACCAAGCGCGTCGGGCGCCCGCTGACCAGCACCGCCATCGGCCCGTATTTCGCGAACAACGCCTCCACGTAGGTGATGGGGTCGACCACGAAGCGCAGCAAATTGCCGTTTGCGCCGAGCATGCGCGAAGGAGCGGGGCCTGGAACGGTGAGTGCAGCGGGCATGGCTTTCACTTGGCGGCAGGCACGTCGAGCAGCACGCTCAGCGTCACCCGACGATCTTTCGGATTGGGTGGCTCGGGCGTCCCGGAGGGGCCCAGCGCCGGAGGATCGACCGTTAGCGCGAGCAGGCGTTCCGGCTCCACGCCGCGCGAGATGAGCTGTTCGCGAATGGCGCGCGCCCGCGCGAAGGCTACGGCAACGTTCTCCCCGCGCACCCACGCTCCCACGACGCCCACGCATTCCAAGTTGGGGCTCTGCTTCAAGCGTTGCGCCAGCGTCTCGAGCGGTGCGTTTGCATCGGGGGTGACGTCGGCCGCGCCTTCCCCGAATTCGAAGCGCTCGGCGATGACGGTCGTCGACGATTTGGCCTGCGTGACCTTGTCTTGCGAGCTCGTGGCTTCAATTTGAGCGCAGCCCTTGGGGCCACGGTTCGCGGGGGCGACGTCGGCCTTACTACCGTCGAACTCGGGCACCTCTACTTGCATTGGCCCGGGCTGACACTGGCCGGGAGGCGGCGGATTGATGTAGCAGCGGGGGGTTTGATAGGCGTCGAGGTGCGTGCGTAACGCGTCCTCGTAGCGGTCGAGGGCCGTGAACTCTCGCCTGAGGTCCGGGGGGAGCAGGCTCTGCCCGTTGGCGTCCGGTTGGGGGCGATACACGGCCTCGAGCGTGACGCTTGGCAGTGGAAACTCGGCTTCGCGGACCTTCTGGACGCGAATCAGGTGGCACGTGCCCGCCCAGGTTTCCGGATGGCATTCGGTCTGGCCGCCGGCGCAACTGAGCGCGGCAATCGCGCCGCCGACGACCGCGAACCCCCGCAGAGCGCTGCTCAGGCTTGGCCGGCCGAGTCGACGCGCGGTGGATGACGCGAACCCTGAGAAGTTGGACTTATCCCTCATCGTAAAACTTGCCTCGGACGTTGGGGTCGGACTTTAGGCGAATTTGGCGTGGAAAGCTTGAACTGCTGCCCCGAGCCGTTCGGAAGAGCCAGCTGTCCCACAGTGGTCACTCTCGAGCCTCGCCAGGCAAGCTTGCGTTCGAGCAATAAGCTTGCGACTTGAGATGCCTTCCATCATCGTAGAGGCGCTGTGTCCTTGCTCCGCCAGTCGTTCGGATGGCTGCCGCTGTTTGCGGCAGTGTTCGCCGGGTCGCTCGTCCTGCGCGCGTCTGCGTCGGCGGAACCCGTCGCGCGCATCGCCCCCGCGGCGCCCGCTCGAGCTGAAACGAGCGTGCCGCCGGCGCCGCTGCCCGCAGGGGTAGTCCCCGGCGAGAGCGCCCTCGTGCCCGTTGCCGAGGACAGGCCGGTCCTGGTGATTCACGCGCCGGCTGGCAACGACCGCGCGATCGTGTACTTGCCGGGTCTTTGCGGCAACGTGCACGCCGTCGAAGCTTGGAAGGAAGCGGCCGCCCAATCCGGCACTTTGATTGGCTTGTTGGGCGACAAGCCCTGCGGCGGTGGCCGCTACCACTGGGGCAAGAAGCTCGACGTCATCCAGGCGCGCATCGAGCGCGCGCTTTCGGCGGTGAAGGCAGCGCGCGGAGGCGCGCTCGACATCGAACATCCGATTCTCTTCGGCTACTCCCAAGGGGCGGATCGCGCCGAGCACCTCGCCGAGCAGCATCCGCAAAAGTATCGGCGCGTGGTGCTGGGCGGCTCGCCTCACGAGCCGCTGCTTCGCCATCTGGGTGACCAACGCGCCATCGCCGTATTCGGCGGCGAACTCGAGACCTTCGGTCGCATGCAGGCGGGCGCCGAGGTGCTCGCCGCGGCCGGCAAGCCCGCACGCTTCTTCTTGCTGCCGCGGGCCAAGCACGGCGAATTCGGTCCGGACGGCAACCGCGTGATGGCCGAGCTATTTGCTTGGTTGCTCGCCGCGGGATGAGCGCTGGCAGCGCGGGGCCTTACGGCGAATAGGTGTGACTGATGTGCGCTTCGATGGTGCCGCTCAGGGTGGCGCCGGCAATGGATGCTCCCGTCTCGAGGTGCACTGGGCCCTGTAAATTGACCTCGAGCGGCCGCGTATCGGCCACGCGCGCCGTGCAGCTGCCCGAGAGACGCGCAGTGAGCGTGAAGCCATCGCGCTCGATGCGCACGGGAAGCCCGCACTCGAACACCGCTTCGCTGGGACGCCCCTGCACGTGCCCCGTCAAGCGCAACCAAGCGCCGTCCAAATGCACTGCGTCGAGCGACCCGAACACGGTCGTCACCTCACTCGCACTGAGCTCCGCCTTCCAGCCAGGACTGAGCTTGATCGGGAGCGCCCGGCGCACGAGCGGCAGATAGCCGGTAACGGTGGCGAGGTCGAACACGACCCCACGCACGGCGTCTTCGTCGGCGCTGCCATTCAACCGCGTGACGCTCGGCTTGCCTTGCTCGAAGCGCACGCGATAACGCCTACCCACGTTCGACTCTTCTGCGTCCTCGTCCTCGTCCTCGTCCTCGCTGTCGCCGAGGTGAAAGTTGCTCTCGGACAGCAAGTATTCGAGCTCGAGCTCGTGCACGCCCTGCTCGTCCGCATCGGTGACGCGCACTTGCAGCCGTTCATGTGCGTCGCCCGTCGCGTCTTGCTTGATTTCGACGCCGTGCAGGGCGGCTCCGAAAACGGCCCGCAATGAGAAGCGCGTGTCGAGGGTGAGCGTGCTGCCCCGCTTTGGGGGAACGAATGCGAACGCAAGCTCGCTGGGGTTTTTGTCGACGAGCGGTGCGGGCTTGTCCGGGACTGGCTCCGCTGTTTTTTCGGGAGCGCGAGGGGCGGCTGTGGCGGTGCGCTCGGCGTGCCCCGGTTCGCCCTGGACTCGTCGATCGGACGAGAGCTCAGGGCGGACCCATTCGCTCCCGCCGAGTGGGGTCGAGCTCGGAGGCCGCGCGCAGGAGAGGGCGGCGCCGAGGCCCAACGCGCACAGGAGAAAGCGCCGCATGTCCGCTTATCCTTTCGGTTCGCGTTGGCCGCTGTCAACCGGCCCCGGCGTGGCGCCGACCTTTTAATGGGGCAGCGTGATATCCTGCGCGTCGGTGCTGCCATGCTGGTCGTTCACGTTCACATTCAGGTCAAAGCGGAAGCGGTCGAAAGTTTCAAGTTGGCCACTCTGGACAACGCGCGCGCGAGCCTGCTCGAACCGGGGATCGCTCGCTTCGACTTGATTCAGAAGCTGGACGACCCGACGAGCTTCGTCCTTGTCGAGGTCTACAAGGACGAACAGGCCCCCGCGCGGCACAAAGAAACCCGACACTATGCGGTCTGGAGGGACACGGTGGAGCCTTGGATGGCGGCGCCACGCAGCAGCGTCAAGTACGCGAACGTCTTCCCGTCCGACAGCGGCTGGCCCACACCGGCGGGTTTCCACGGATGAATTTCGAATTTGCGACCGCAGCGCAGATCGTGTTCGGGCGCGGTCGCGTCGCAGAGCTCGGCAAACGGGCGCGCGCGTTCGGCACGCGGGCGTTGCTCGTGACCGGTGCACGCCCGCAAGCAGCGCATCGCGCGACGGAGCTACTCGAGCAAGCCCAGCTGTCCTCCTTCCGCGTCGTGGTGTCGAAAGAGCCAACCACCGAGTCGTTGCGAGAGGCCGTGGCGTTTGCACGCGAGGCCGGGGTGGAGCTGGTGATTGGAATCGGGGGCGGTAGCGTGCTCGACCTCGCGAAGGCGAGCGCCGCGCTGCTCGCGAACGGCGGCGATCCGCTCGACTACCTGGAGGTCGTGGGACGTGGCGCTCAGTTGCTGCGTCCGAGCCTGCCGTGCTTTGCGCTCCCGACCACCGCCGGCACTGGTTCGGAAGTGACGCGCAATGCGGTGCTCCAAGCCGAGGCCGAGCGCGTGAAAGTGAGCCTGCGCAGCCCATACATGCTGCCGACGCTGGCTTTGGTCGACCCTGAGCTCACGTGTAGCGTGCCCCCGGCTACGACCGCGGCCACCGGGCTCGATGCCCTCACGCAGGTGCTCGAGCCCTATGTTTCGAATGCGCGCGGGCCGCTCACTGACGCATTGTGCGTCGAAGGGCTGCGCCGTGGAGCCCGCTCACTGCTGCGCGCCTTTCGGGACGGCAACGATCTCGACGCGCGCGAAGATCTCGCCATCACGAGCCTGTTCGGTGGGCTTTCGCTCGCCAACGCCAAGCTCGGCGCTGTGCACGGATTGGCGGGGCCACTCGGTGGCGCGTTCGACGCTCCCCACGGCGCGCTCTGCGCGCGGCTGCTCCCCGAAGTGATGCGCGTCAACCTACGCGCGCTGCGTCGCCAAAAGCACGCTGAGCTACTCACGCGCTACGACAGCATCGCCCAGATCTTCTACGGGAGACCGGCGAGCGCGGAGGACGGCGTCGCGTGGGTGGACGAGCTCGTCCAGGCGCTGGCCATCCCGCGACTCGCAGCCTACGGCATGTCCGCCGCCGACATCGCGAGCATCATCCCGAAAGCGCGCGCGGCGAGCAGCATGAAGGGGAACTCCGTCGAGCTCAGCGTCGATGATCTCGGCGAGGTGCTCGAACGCGCGCTGTGAGTCCG
>JAEUAF010000416.1 GCA_019695485.1 Sorangium sp. | reverse complement strand
ACCTCGAACGCTACCAGGGGAATCCCTCCGACCCCGGCACGCCATTCCTGGATTTTCGCCTCTCGGGTTACAACTTCACGGGCTTCCGCGCGGGGGTGCAGTGGACGCCAACGCCGGAGCTCGAGCTCGGCGCGGCCTACCGCCATCGCACCATAACGCCCGTGAAGAACGACCTCGGCGTTGCGTTGCGACAATCGTTTCGCGATGTCTCGACGGAGTTCGTGCTGCCGACCAAGCTCGGCGTGGGCGCACGCTACGATCTGAGTCCGCTCGGACCACACCTGTCCGTCTCGGCGGATCTCGAATACACGCTCAATTCGCAGAACGAAGGCAGCCCTCTGCGCGGCACGCCGCTCGGCGAAACCAGCGAAGTCGCCGTGCCCAATGTGTTCGCCTGGAAAAACACCGTCACCCTGCGCCTGGGCGCCGAGTATCGACTCCTTCGCGACGCCGAGTCCAAACGCGACAAGCTCGCGCTCCGCGCGGGCTACATCTTCGATAGCCAAACCGCAAACCGACAGTACCCAACGGCGTTTGGCACGCCGCCTGCTGCGACCCAGGTCTTGACGACCGGGGCAGGCTACGACTTCGGCCTCTTTCAAAGCAACGTGGCGCTGGCTTATCGCTTTGGTGGCACCAACATCACGACCGACGACTTGAGCGCGACCGGCCACAAAGACTGCGCATTCTGTGGCTCGAGCGGTGACTATCGGATTCGCTTGGTGGGGCTCTACGCCGACGCCGGATATTCGTTCTGAGTAGGGCTCGACGGCGCTATTTTCGACGCAATACGCCGGGGATGCGGGCGAGCGGATTCATGTCGCCGGCTACGTTGAAACGCCCCGAAATCAAATCCTCCGTGCGCGACGACGAGCCTACCTGAATCTCGAATTCGCCGGGTTCGACCACACGCTTTTCGTAGGCGTCCACGAGCGAGAGCCGGTCATAAGGAATCTCCAGGCGCAGACTTTGCTTTTCGCCGGCGCCCAGCGTCACCCGCTCGAACGCGACCAGCAGACGCTCGGGCCAGGTCACGCTAGTCACCACGTCCCTCAGGTAGGCTTGCACGATCTCCGTGCCGGCGCGTTCGCCGACGTTGGTCACATCGAAGCGAATCACGAGCGCTTCGGAGGGCGACAACGACGGCGTGACGATCTCGAGATTCGAGTACTCGTAGCGCGTGTACGACAGCCCAAACCCGAACGAAAATGCCGGCGAGAACTCGAGATCGGCGTAGTTGTCGCCGTGCCGGTGCGGGAGCACCGAATAGAAGATGGGGCACTGCCCGACGTGGCGCGGAATCGTCATCGTGAGCTTCGACGCTGGGTTGATATCGCCAAACAAGAGCTCCGCAAACGCCGTCCCCCCGAGCATGCCGGGGTTGTGACATTCGATGATCGCGTTCGCCCGAAACGCGGCGCTCGGCAAGACCAGAGGTTTGGTGTTGATGAGCGCGACGATGAACGGCTTACCGGTCGCGGCGACGGCTTCGAGCAGGGCTTTTTGGCCACCCATCAGCTCGAGCGTCGCGGTGCTGCGAGTTTCCCCCGTGTAAACGATGTGGTCGCCGAGCACGAGGAGCGTCAGATCGGCAGCCTCGACAAGCGAAGTGGCGACCGCTACGCCACTGAGGTCCGAATCCGTGACACTGCAACCGGGGTGCCACAGGACTTCGCCCGCTCCAGCGTGCGCCTTGAGTCCATCCAGCAAGGTGACCGTACAGCCTCGCGGATGTTTGCCCGCGGCCGGAGGATACTGCGACGCACCGAGCGACCAGTCACCGAGCTGCGCGACGTCGTCGTCGGCGTTCGGACCGACGACCGCAATCTTGAAGCGCCGCGCCGCGTCGAGCGGAAGCACACCATCATTCTTCAGCAGCACGAGGCACTCGCGCGCCGCCCGCAGCGCAAGCGAGCGGTGCTCCTCGCAACCAATCACGCGCCGCTGAGCCTCGAAGTCTGGAGGTCGTTGGTTCTCGAACAGCCCGAGCTCGAACTTCAAACGGAGGATGCGACGCACCACAGCGTCAATTTCGCTCTCGGCGAGCAACCCGAGTTGCACGGCCTGCTGAGCCGCATCATAAAAATCGGGCGTCACCATGATGACGTCGTTACCGCAGCGCACCGCGACGACCGCGGCCTCGACCAGCGACGGCACGATGTGCTGACCCCAGTGCAGGCGCCCAACGTTGTCCCAATCGGTGACGACGACGCCGCTGAAGCCCCATTCGCCCCGCAACACCTCGGTGAGTAGCCAGTGATTGGCCGTCGAAGGCAGCCCCTCCATCGAGTTATAGCCGGTCATGAACGCGCGACAGCCGGCGCGGGCCGCACGCTCGAACGGCGGCAAGAAATAGGACCGCAACTTGCGCACCGAGAGATCCGCCTCGGACGCGTCGCGGCCGCCCTGTGTCTCGGAATAGCCGGCGTAGTGCTTGGCCGTTGCCAGCACGGCTTCCGCGTCCGAGAGCCCACGGCCCTGGTAGCCCTCGATCATCGCCGCCCCGAGCTCCCCGATCAGGAACGGATCCTCGCCGAAGGTTTCCCCGACACGCCCCCAGCGGGGCTCGCGAGCGATGCAAAGGACGGGCGAAAACGTCCAGTGAGCTCCAGTCGTGGCCATCTCTCGGGCCGTGACGCGAGCCACCTCGCGCAGCAGCGAGGGATCCCAGGACGTCGACAAGCCGAGCTGAGTCGGAAAGATGGTCGCGCCCGCGTGAAACGAGTGGCCGTGAATGCCGTCTTCGCCGATCAATAGCGGAATCGCGAGCCGCGTTCGCGCGGCTGCCTCGAGCGCAGGGACTAGCCTTTCGTCGAGAATGTGCAGCAGCGATCCGGGCGCGTACTTCTCGACCTGCTCGACGGCGTCGGCTCGGCCGTCGAGCTGCATCATCTGGCCGACCTTTTCGGCCAGCGTCATCCGCGCGAGCAGATCTTCGACGCGACTTTCGATGGGAAGCGATGGATCCCGATAAGCATCACGAGTCACGCGGGGACGATGGCCGAGCTCGCGTGCCCTGACAACCCCTCGGCGCCCGCCGACGCAAAAGCCGCGCGACCTTGCGCGCTTGCTCGGAAATGACGACACTGGAGAATCGCCCCGTGACAAAGCGCACCATCTCCCACCAGTACGCCGATCCAGTCGACCTGGTGTGGCTGCGGGCGGCCGAGCGGCTCGGCATGCGCGTCGAGCGTTCGGCCGACGTATACGCCTCTTGGGATGGCGCAGGCGTGCTCACGCTCTCCTCTGCCGACGACTTCGACGCGGACGATTCGCTCGCGCAGCTGATCTTTCACGAGATCTGCCACGCGTTGGTGGCTGGCCCCGAGCGACGCCACCTGCTCGATTTCGGCCTCGACAACACGAGCGACGCGGATCTCGTCTATGAGCATGCCTGCCACCGGGTCCAAGCCACGCTCGCCGGCCGCCACGGGCTGCGCGACTTCTTCGCTGTCACCACCGAATGGCGCGCCTACTGGGATGCCCTCCCGTTGGATCCACTCGCGCCCAGCTCCGACCCGGCGCTCCCTCACGCGCAGCGCGCGCTGGCGGAGGCCGATCGCTCGCCTTGGGCCGAGGTGCTCGGCGCAGCGCTCGCGGACACCGCGGCCATCGCGACCATCGCGCGCCGTCATGCGCCGCCAAACTCGCTGTTTCAGCTAACACGCCCGCGCCACGAAAGCGGCTTCGTCGTGCACCGC
>JAEUAF010000370.1 GCA_019695485.1 Sorangium sp. | reverse complement strand
TGCTCATCAACGCTGCCGCCGGAGGCGTCGGCACGCTACTCGTGCAGCTCGCCAAGCGCGCCGGCGCGAAGCGAATCATCGCCGGAGCGAGCTCGCCGCAGAAGCTGACCCTTGCTAAGTCACTGGGCGCAGACGCAGGCGTCGACTATACGGCGTCGGATTGGGCGGACACCCTACGCCGAGAGACCGACGGCGCAGGGCCTGATCTCGTCTACGAATCAGTGGGTGGCAGCGTCACAGGCGTCGCGCTCGAAGCGCTCGCTCCTGGAGGCACACTTGTCGTTTACGGGGCGCTCAACATCCAGAGCTTCGAGCTCGGAGTGCCCGAGCTCACCCGCCTCATCTTCAAGAATCAATCACTGACAGGTTTCGCGCTACCCACGCTGCTCACCCTAGACGGCATGCGTAATGCGCTAAGGGAGCTATTCAGTCTCGCCCAGAGCGGCGAATTGGCCGTGACCATCGGCGGCCGCTACCCGCTCGAAGGCGCCTCCGAAGCCCACCGCGTCCTCAGTCGGCGCGAAACAGTGGGCAAGCTCGTGCTAGTAAGCTGACGGCGCGGGGGCGCTCTCAGCGCGCGTTCCGTGCGCGGAAGTATCCGAGAGATTGAGCGACGTGCTCCACTGTTGTCTGGTGGCCGACGGCGAAACCGAAATGGCGACGCACCCGGTCTTTGCGCCACTCTCCACGTAGCGATGGGCCTCGGCCGCTTGCTCCATTGGGTAGCAGCGATCGACGATCGACTGGTACTTGCCCGCCTCGATCAGCTCCCGCAAAAAGACCAGCGTTTCTGGCTCTTCGCTCGCCAAGGCGCACAGCACCCGCTGGCCACCAGTGACATTGGTCCGTAGCATTTGCAAGAGAGCCTTCGTCTTGAAGCTCGCCGGGAGATAGAGCCCGGCGGGCGCGAGCGAATTTCTACAGCGGGCAAATCCGCTCTTCCCCAACACGTCGAAAATCAGGTCGTAGCTTTCGCCGCTTTCGGTGAAGTCCTGCTTCGCGTAGTCGATGACGTGGTCTGCGCCCAGGGCCCTCACGTAGTCGAGTCGCGGCGCGCCGCACACACCGCTGACCGTCGCGCCATAGATCTTGGCAAGCTGAACTGCGGCCGCTCCGATGCTGCCCGACGCGCCGTTGACCAGCACTTTTTGACCGGGTTGGACACGGGCGCGCCGCAATAGACTCGTCGCCATCAGCCCACCGTAGGGCACCGTCGCAGCTTCCTCGTGAGTCAGACTGGCCGGCTTCATTGCGAGCGTGCCATCTTCGGGCATGCACACATACTCGGCATAGGCGCCCATGCGCTGACCGAGATAGCCGTAGACAGGATCGCCCGCTTTGAAGCGCGTCACCTGCTTGCCGATCGCCTCGATCTCGCCGGAAAACTCGCTACCCAAAATGTTGACCCTGGGTTTGACAAAGCCAAAGTAGAGGCGCGAGAGGAACAGCAAAGGCAGCGGCATGTTGAACTCGCGGCCAGACTCAGCCTTGAAATTGCGCGCCAACAGGTCCCCATAGGTTACCGATGTCGCGTGAACGCGAACCAGCACCTCGTTGGGTTTCGGGCTCGGCTTCGGCACCTCGGTGACCCGCAGAACGTCCGGCCCACCAAACTCAGCATAAACGACTGCTTTCATCGGCTCGCCCTTCATTCCGACATTTGTGCGTCAGAGCCACGGGCGCCCAAACCCGCCGGCGTACTGGGCGCGTGAGCGACGGCTTTCTGGCTGTCGGGCACAGGCTTGGCAAGCTCCATGATGCGCAACACGTCGGGCGCACCGTCGCGCTTGTAGACGGCTGCTTTCATACGGTCACTCCGGGGCTGCCCTCTGATAGAGCAACTTACAGTCCATCGACGGGGCTGTCCCTGGCAGTCGGTTCCAGCCGTGGGGCTCGCTCAGTCGCCAACGGCGCCGTCGTTGGTCCCTGCAGGAAGTGCGACGTTGGCGCGCCCGCGCGCACTCAGTGCGTGCGAGGCGCCGGCTCTAGAAGAGCTCCTCCTGTCCGAATCTCCGCTGCGAGCGCTGGTTCACAGACCTCGACAACGTGGCGCCAACTACCGCGCGTGGGCATGCCCTTTGCTCCCACAACCTCGCTATGAGCACACCACTATCGAGAAGCGCGCTCGTCGTGGCGGCGCTGCTGACCGGCGCGAGCGGCTGTTACCGGGCGACGTTCTACAAGGATGCCTCCACGATCAAGGGCGAAGAACACGAGGAGTGGACCAACTTCTACGTGTTTGGCCTGGTCGGAACCCAAAATATCGATGTCAAGCGCTTCTGCCCACACGGGCAAGTCGCGAGCGTCCGCACCGGGGGAAACTTCGGCACCGGGCTCGTGGGGCTCGTGACCATCGGTATCTACACGCCGCGGAAGGTGTACGTATCGTGCACGGCGCAAGGCACGCAAGCGTCGTCCCGTCGACTGGAGCTCGAGCTCGACGCAGCCGCAAGGCCGCGAACGGCTGACGCCTGGCAGGGGAGCGAACCTATGCGACTGGCCTTCGAGCGCTCCGGCGCGGATCGCTGACAATTTCAAGATGGGAGACGGTCATGAGCAAGACACCGCAACTTCTAAGCACCTTGCTAGCCTGGCTGCTGGGAGCGCTGCCGCTGACGGGCTGTTACACCACCACGATCAGCTCCGGGCGGCCCGCCGCGGGTGCCACTTTCGAGTACGACGAACGCTGGCACCACGGCCTCGTTTGGGGAATTGCCGAGCTCAGCGGACCCTACGACCTGCAGAAGGTGTGTCCGGGAGGCTGGTCCGAGATTACGACCGAAACCTCGTTCTTGAATGGGCTCGTGGACGCGGTTACGAGCGGCGTGTATTCGCCGCAAACCGTCACGGTGCGCTGCGCCGCGAACAACGCGCCCGCAACGGCATCAACCCCCGCAACACCCGCTGCACCGA
>JAEUAF010000280.1 GCA_019695485.1 Sorangium sp. | reverse complement strand
ATCGCTCGTCGGCGCGTTCCGAAAGCCACTCGGGTCGAGGTTTTTACTCGGCTTTGAGCTGTGCGGAGCTCCCTTCAGCCGAGAAACGGTCTCAACGACGCTTGAAATTGTTCGGGCGTGAACGGCTTGGCGATCAGAAAGAGCGCACCGGCCTCGGTCGCCATCGCTTGCATTTCCGGGGTGCTTTCAGTCGTGACGAAGCCGAGCCGCACGTCGTTCTTTTGAGCGCGCAGGGTTTTCAGCAGCTCGAAACCGTTCATCTCGGGCATGTTCCAGTCCGAAAGGATCAGATCGGGGCGTTGGGCTTGCACGGCACTCAGAGCCTCGACGCCGTTGCAAGCCTCATCGACCTCGTAGTCCCCGAAGCCGGCCTGTCGAAGGGTTCGGCGCACGATGAGGCGCATGGCCTTGCTGTCGTCGACTACTAGAATCCGCTTGCTCATGAATTCCCTCGATGGCCCTTTCGATCTTTTCCCTAACTTCCTCTAACGGCGTGCCCGCGGTTCCCCTTAGACCCTTCCGAAACGTCACCTCATGCGCCGCCACTCGCCGACAACCACCCCTCCAGGAACACCCCTCGACCCGATCTGCGGCACCCACTGAACCCCGGGCCGGTGGCCTGCGAGTGGCTCATTGGAGACCGCAGGCTTAGGGGAGTGGCCCTTCCACCCTTGCAAGGGGTAGGTCCTCTAGCTACACTCCGCGCGTTCGAAAAACCGGGTGGATCCCGCCCCTAGCGGACCCGCTCACGCAGGGTCCGTTTTTTTTTCTACGGCCCTGATTCTCGAGTCTTCTTCGCTCGCCTCTCGTGTCTCTTGCTCCACAGCCAGCTTTCGCACTTCGCAGGGTCTGCCCCCAGGGTGGCCCGCGCGCCGATGTTTCGCTCCGTATGACCGTTGCCCATGAAAAATTGGCAGGCCTCGACCGCCAACGCGTCCTCGACGCGGTGCTGCCGGTGTTGAGTGCCCACGCGGTGGACGCGGTGGAGCTCGTGTGGCGTACGGACCGCAGCGGCTGGTTGCTCGAGGTCACGTTGGAGCGGCCCGAGTCACGTGTGCCCGGCGAGGGTGTGACGCTCGAACTCTGCACGGAGATCTCTCGCGATCTCTCCGCTGCGCTCGACGTGGCAGATGCGATCCCGCACCGCTACCGTCTCGAAGTGGGTTCGCCCGGTCTCGAGCGAGCGCTCTACAACGCGCGGGACTACGCGCGGTTCGCTGGGCAATTTGCCCGCTTGAAGCTGAAAGCCCCTCTCGAGGGGCAACATGTATTGCGAGGAACGCTCCACGGGCTCGATGAGGGTGGCAACGTCCTCCTCGAATCCGAACAGGGCGCAATCGTTCCGCTCCCGCTCGACGGGATCGAAAGCGCGCGGCTCGTCTTTCAGATGGGTGGCGCGGGCGCTCCGGGCGGCAAGGGGCCGTCGGGGCGGGCATCCGGCTCTCGGGCTCGCGCCCAGCGGCCGCAACGTTGAGGTTGAGTCATGGCACAAGCTGTTGGTTACACAGAAGGTCTCGGCTCCATCGTCGAACAGGTCGCCCAGGAAAAGGGCATCGACAAAAAGATCCTGATCGAAACGATGGAGGCAGCAATTCTGAAAGCTGCCCAGGCCGCATTCGGTCCCAACCGTGAGCTCGAGGCTCGCTACAACACTGATACGGGTAACATCGACCTGTTTCAGTACATGACCGTCGTCGAACAAGTCGGGCAGCCCGAGCGCGAGATCGCAATCGATCAGGCGCGCAAGCACGGCCTCGAGGCGGATGTCGGCGAGGAGCTCGGCTTTCAGGTGTTCTGGCATCCGCGGGACGCCGATCGCGCGCGGCAGCAGGACAAAGAGTTCGGCGCCGTGCTGGACATGAAGCAGGCTCGCAGCGCGTTCGGCCGCATCGCAGCGCAGACCGCAAAGCAGGTTTTGCTGCAGCGCGTGCGTGATGCAGAGCGCGACATCATTCACAACGAGTACAAGGACCGCCAGGGCCAGCTCATCCGCGGCATCGTTCGTCGCTTCGAGAAGGGCCACAACCTGATCGTCGACCTCGGCAAGACCGAAGGTGTGTTGCCGGCGCGCGAGCAGACTCCCCGTGAGACCTACCGCCCCGGCGACCGTATCGTGGCCTACGTGAAGAGCATCGATCGCGAGTCGCGCGGGCCGATGATCATCCTCAGCCGCCAGTCGCCGCACTTGGTGGAGAAGCTGTTCGAGGCCGAGGTTCCGGAAATCTACGAGGGCATCGTCAAGATCGTGAGCGTCGCTCGCGAACCGAGCTCGCGCAGCAAGATCTCGGTGACCTCACGCGACCCGGACGTGGATCCGGTGGGTGCGTGCGTCGGCATCAAGGGCTCGCGCGTGCAGGCCGTGGTGCAGGAGCTACGTGGCGAGAAGATCGACATCGTCCCCTACGACAAGGACGTGGCGCGTTACATCATCAACGCGATTCAGCCCGCCGAGGTAAATCGCGTGGTGGTCGACGAGGCCAACCATCGGATGGAGCTCGTCGTTCCCGACGAAAAGCTCAGCCTGGCCATCGGTCGCAAAGGTCAGAACGTGCGTCTGGCTTCGCAGCTGACGGGCTGGCGTCTCGACATCGTGAGCGAGAGCAAGTTCCGCCAGATGGAGGACGACGCCATGATCCAGCTCGCCGAAATCGAGGGCATGGAAGAGGAGCTCGCCAAGAACCTCTTCGGCCTCGGCTTCCGCGCGCTCGACGAAATCGCCGAGGCGGAGCTCGGAGAGCTCGCGAGCATCGAGGGCGTCGAGACCGAAGAGCGGGCGCTCGAATTGCAGCAGGCCGCCGAGCGCGCCCTCGAACGGATCCGACAGGACCGCATCCGCCGCATCGTCGAACAGGGCGGCGCGCTCACCGATCACGATGCGCTTTTGGTGGTGCCCGGCATGGGTACGCGCACGGCGCAGGCGCTCGAAGAGAGCGGCTACAAGAGCGTGCGCGACGTGGCCAAAGAGGATCCCGACCGCCTCGCGATCAAGAGCGGCCTCGGCAACAAGAAGGCCCGCCAGATTTGGCAGGGTGCGGTCGACTTCCAGCGCACCGTAGCCAAGGAAATCCAGGTTGCGCGCGAGCGCCTCTCGGATCAGCGGGCGGAGCTCGAGGCGCGAGCTCGGGCGGATGTCGCGGCCGGCGTACCGGCGGCGGCCGCCGACGAGAGCGAAGACGAGGAAGGCTAACTGAGGATGCAGCGGACGTGTGTTGGATGCCGATCCGTGGGCCCGGCTGAGGAGCTCGTGCGCCTCGTGGTGGGCCCTGAAGGCGAGGTCGTGGTCGACCTCGCTGGCGGCGCCTTTGGGCGTGGAGCCTGGGTGCACACGCGTCCCGAATGCATTCAAAAGGCGGCGCCCGCGGGGCTCTCGCGCTCGCTCAAGTGCGAAGTGAGGGCCTCCGCTGACACCGTGATCGAGACGCTGCGAGCCGCCGCCGTGCGCCGCACGCGCGGGCTGTTGGTGGCTGCGCGCCGCACGCGGACTCTCGAGGCGGGCGCGAGCGCCGTCGAAGAGGCAGTTCGCGAACGGCGCGCCGAGCTCTTGCTGGTCGCGACGGACGCGCGGGCCTCGGCGGATTTCGCGTGGCTGCAGCCGCTCATTGCGAGCGGTCAGGCGCTCGCGTTCGGAAACAAGACGACTTTTGCAGAATGGCTGGGGCGGCCGGAGACGGCGCTGGTTGCCATCACGGACGCACGAATCGCGCGTCATGCGAAGCAAGCGATTCTTTGGACGATGCTTGAAGGGCCACGTGCTGAAACCTCAGGAGCACGTCTGCGCACTTCATCGGAGGCTGGATGACTGTCAAGATGCGTGTCTACGAAGTGGCCCGCGATCTCGGGATGGATAACAAGGCACTGGTTGCGCTGTTGCAGTCTGTCGGCGTTACCGAGGCAAAGAACCATATGAGCGCGATTGCGCCTGAGGCGATCGATCGCGTGAAGCGTCACCTCGAGAAGCAGAAGTCACCCAGCGTCGTGGAAGAACGCATTCGTCCGACCGTCGTCAAGCGTCGTGCCGCCGCGAAACCGGAGGGTGCTTCCGTAGCGCCGTCGTCTCCGGTCGCCGCGCCGCCGCCCTCGTCCCCCATGGCAGCTATTTCTAGCGTTCCAGCACCCGCTTCCGAAGATCGGGTGCGACCGACGCGCCCGCGCTCTTCGCCCCATTCGGCGCCCGTTCCGGTCGCTCCCAAGTCAGCTCCGCGCTTCGACTCGGCCCCGCTTCCGGCGCCGCCGCCACCGCCCGTGGTCGCGCCGCCAGAGCCTCCGCCTGTTGTAGCCGTCGCGGCACCCGAGCCAGCGCCGCCACCACCGCCCAAGAGTGCGCCCGTCGC
>JAEUAF010000070.1 GCA_019695485.1 Sorangium sp. | reverse complement strand
CCGCTCGCGCCGCCCATTGCGCCCGTTCCCGCGGTTCCGCCTACGCCGCCCGTCGCTGCTTTTCCGCCGGAGGCTGCACCGCCCGAGGTCGCGCCGCCTTTTCCGCCAGCGGCGCTGCCCGAGCTTCCGCCGAGCGCGGACGTGCCGCCTTTCGCGGTCGAGGCGATGCCCCCGGCGGCGGCACCCGCGCTCGCGGTGCTGGCTCCGCCACTCGCCATCGGAGTGCCTCCGCTCGCCGCGCCGCCCGAGCCGGTTCCGCCCTTGGCGACGCTCGCGCCAGCTTGCGAGCTGCTCAGCCCGCCGCCGAGCGCTCCGCCCGCTGTTCCGTCGGCACCCTTGCCACCGGTGCCTTGCGTGACTGCTGGCCGCGTGGGGCCTTCACCACTTGCCGAGCATGCGATGGCAGCCACGAGTCCACAGAGAGCGAGTAGCGCTCGCTCGGCGATGACTGAAGAGCGAATGAGATGCGGCATAGGCGAAGACCCAATCTGTGGAGCGAGTGGTGACGAGCGGCGCGAAATGCGCTGCTCGTGAGCGCTCCTCGAGATCGATTCTGACGTGTGCAATCGCTTCGAGACAAGGTGCGACACTGATCAAATTGGGACTCGATGTGTGTGCAAGTTAGAATGGATCCCTTATTCAAAGCCGCATGTTTTCTGCGGCGTTGTCCTTGCGAGCGCCGTTGTCGTTCAGTAAAATGTGCACGCGGGAGCGCACCCGGGAGCAGCAACGCTCAGGCATCGCTGTCGCATGAAAGCCAACATGCACGACGCTGCGACTCGTCGCCACGGGTACATTTCCGCGTGGGCGCTCATCGTATTTCCATTTCTACTGGGCGTTGGAAGCTGCGCTACCGCCGGCGGTGCAAGCTCGAACACCGCGGGAGCTTCGGCGCGCGGAGGGAGCGGCGGCGCAAGCACCTCGGGAGGCGCTTCCACTGCTCAGGGTGGTATTATTCTCAGTGTTTTCGGTGGCAATTCGAGCACGGCGGGCACGGGACCCTGTGTTCCAATCACCGCCTGCCAAACCCCGGGCGGGACCTACTGCGGCAAGATAGGCGATGGCTGCGGGTCCACGCTCGACTGCGGGAGTGACTGCCCCAGCGGTTGGACTTGCGACGCAAACACCAACCTTTGCGTTGGCGGGGCCGACTGCGTCCCGAAGTACAGCTGCAACTTTACAGGCGGGTCCTACTGCGGGAAGATTTCCGACGGCTGTGGGCACGTGCTCGACTGCGGCGACCCCTGCAATTCCCTGCACGCCGGCTGGGCATGTGACAACGCCGTATGCGTGGGCCCCGCGAACCTGTGTACGCCCGCGTCTTGTACCCCGCAAGGGGCTCAATACTGCGGCACTATCGGTGACGGCTGTGGTCGCGGAGTCGATTGCGGGAACAATTGCCAAGCCGGATGGGACTGCACGAACAACGTCTGCATGGGCGGCGCCGGCTGCCAGCGCGCCACCTGTACGGCGTCGAACGGCGCTCAGTTCTGCGGCCAAATCGGCGATGGGTGTGGGGGTACCCTGGATTGCGGAGACACGTGTGCGGCGCAGCACCCAGGCTGGATCTGTGACAGCACGCAGGGTGCTTGCGTTGGCGGCCCCGACTGCAAGCCGCTAAGCTGCATCACCGCCGCGGGGGGCCAGTACTGCGGAGATATCGGGGATGGCTGCGGCAAAACCTTGCATTGCGGCGACTGCGCGGGCGGGGCGGCCTGCAGCAACAACGTGTGTCCCTTCACGAGCTGCGGTAAATACTGCGCCGCTCAGGTCACCTGTCCCACCAGCGGCGTCACGACTGATATCGCCGGCGTTGTCTACGATCCGGCCGGAAAGATGCCGCTCTACAACGTGATCGTCTACGTGCCGGACACCGAGCTTGCGGCGATCCCGAAGGGCGCTTCCTGTGACGAATGCTCCGCTCAGGTCTCGGGCAAGCCCATCGCGACGGCGCTTACGGACTCCTCTGGGAAGTTCACGCTCAAGAACGTGCCGGTGGGGGTCGACTTCCCGCTCGTGATGCAGGTCGGCAAGTGGCGCCGCCAGATCACGATCAAGTCGAGCGAGATCAAGCAGTGCACCACCAACACAATCAACGACCCCACGCGACTTCGCCTGCCGCGTAACCAGAGCGAAGGCAACCTCCCGAAGATCGCGATCACTGCGGGCGACGCGGATCGCCTGCAGTGCTTGTTCACTCGGCTAGGCATCGATGCGGCCGAGTTCACGAACCCGACCGGCAGCGGCGCGATCAATATCTATAACGACAACTACAGCGACAACGGCACCGCCTCGTACACCAGCGGCGGCGCTTGGCCCCCGGCCATCCCGCTCTGGCAGGATAGCGCCAAGATGATGAGTTACGACATTATCTTGATGGCGTGCGGCGGCAGCAACACCCGCTATGACGGCAATAAGGACCTCGTTACGCCGGACGCCAACGGGGTCGCGAGCGCCTCGGGCAACATCCTTTCCGACCCGATGAAGCTAGCCTTGGTCGACTACGTGAACCGAGGTGGGCGCGTGTTCGCTGAGCACTATCACTGGGGCTGGTTGCGCGCGTACCCACCGCTGAAAGATCCGATCAAGTACATCCCCGGCACGAACGACAATCCCGCGTCGATCGCCCCCGACGGTCACGCGCCGTTCGGCGACGTCGCGACCTGGGTGCCTCCGAGCGGCGATTCACTTGGTGAAAACCATACCTCGTCCGTGGACCAATCGTTCCCGAAGGGAGTAGCGTTCGCCAATTGGCTGAAGGCAGTGGGCTCGCCAGCAGCGCTCGGCAGCATCACCCTCGAGAGCGAAGTGAAGACCACGGCGATCGCCACGGTCGCTGGCGTCTCGCAGCGCTGGATTTACGACGCTTCGCCCCAGTACACACACTACTTCACCTTCAACGCGCCGGTCGGAAAGCCTCCGGCGCAGCAATGCGGCCGCTTCGTGTTCACCGGCGTGCACGTATCGTCCGGGCTCTCCGATGCGCCGTACAACGATCCCAAGAAGCCCGGCTTCCCCGATAACTGCTTGAAGCGGGACCTATTGAATCAGGAGAAAGCGCTCGCCTTCATGATTCTCGACCTGTCGTCGTGCTTGCTGCCCGACGGTGAGCTGCCCTCGCCACCGCCCGCCACGACGG
>JAEUAF010000742.1 GCA_019695485.1 Sorangium sp. | reverse complement strand
TCGACGCGCCGCCGCTGCCGGTCCCGCCGCGCGCCATATTGCCGCCCGCGGCTCCCGCGGTTCCGCCGCGATTGGTTGCGCCAGCCATCGCGTTGCCACCCTGGCCGATGCTGCCGCCCTGGTTGGCCTTGCCCGCTTGAGCCAAGTTACCGCCCTGCGAGTTTTGGCCGCCGCTCGTCGCTCCGCCGCTGCCTGTCGCCCCGCCGCTGCTCATTACGGACATGTTCCCGGCGCTGCTGGTCAACGCGCCACCGTTCATGACGGACATGTTGCCACCGGCGCCGAGAGCGCCGCCATTCGCAGGACTACCACCCTTCTGGGTGTTGGCAGTTCCGCCGCTACCCGGCGCGCCGCCGTCGTCGGGACCAAGGGTTGCGGCGCCGTTCGCACAAGCGAAGGTGCCCACGGTCGTCAGCAAAGCAAGGGTGGGGAACGCGGCAAATCTCATCGGTTACTCCTGTGCGAGCCAATCGGTCGGGAAAGCGAAACCACCAAAGAAAGCTGCCATTTCGCCGCTGGAACCGGTTGCAGCACGTGGCCAGCGCACGCAGCATCCAAGAGGTTCGGTGTCTTCATCGTCGTAAGCTCAGTCGCCGCAAAGTCCGCGGCGGTCAGGGCGACGCCACGCGGAATGCGAATAGCGCGCAAACCTGCGGCGAGAGGCGGCGTAAGGCCACCCAGTGCAGCTCGCGAAGGACTCTAGCCCAACTCGCTGAGTTGTCCCGTGGCTTCCCAGCGCGCCTGCCAAAATTCTTCATAGCGAGTCGAGTCTGAGTGAAGAATTCGCGCGAAGCGCGTGGCGGCGAGGGCTCGGCTAGCAACCCGTGAGGGCGCACGTGAATAGTTGAACAAAGTAAACTAAATCGACGCTGTCCGTCGCGTGCCCGAACGACCAACCAACCAGAGAGACGCGGGCCGCACCGCTGCGTGACGTCCCGCCAGGCCGACCGGCGATCGCCCCGAGTGGGTCACGTAAGCCGCATCGCGATGCGCGCCGACCCGCAAATAAGGAGAAGTCGCGCCAGGTGCGGCTATGAAAGCGTCCCAATCTGGCGCCAGCGAAGGCTTCGCGCCAGGCTCGGCCCATGCGAATCGCTGGCTTCGGAAGCGCTTGGCTCCTCCTCGTAGCAAGTTGCTCGCCGGGCACGGGCAGCGCGACGAGCAATGCGTGCGGAAGCGTGGATGGTTGCGGCGGCGACCTCTCCGGCAGCTGGAACTTCGTGGAGTCGTGCAGCAACCCCTCGCTCGTTGCAGAGCGCTACTCCGAGCGCATCTGCAGCCTGTTGACCCTCGTGTCCGCGACGAGCACCGTCGCAGGTAGTGTGATTTTCACGGATCAGAGTTACGCGCTGAGCGTTACCACGTCTTCGACCATCCGCTTCTCGCTGCCCGCTGCGTGCCAACTGGCGGGAGCCACTTGCGACGCCGTTGTGGGGAGCGTCAGCGGTCAGCTCGATGGTCCCGCCAGCGTGGTGTGCAGCAAAGTCGAAGCGAGCTGTGAGTGCACGATCGATTTTCAGGCGAGCAAGCTCACGGACACGGGTAGCTATGCGACGAGCGGAAGCACCTTGTTGGCGAGCGGCGCGTTCGGCAACTGGCAGTACTGCGTGCAAGAAGACCACTTGCACCTGATGACCCTCGACGCTTCCAGCGGGACCGAGCAACTAGCCAGTGACTGGGTCGCGACGCGCAACCCGTGAGGCTTGAGCGGCGCTCGCTCGCCTCCATCGCTGATGTCTGCGCTGACGCCGAAGCAAAAGCTTCCCCACCTTAGATGACAGAACGCAGGTCTCGGGCGCTGTCAGCCGCTTGACACACCCTGACGGGTAACGGGCTACCCCACGATACCGACGACACCCTCCTGGGTTTCTTTCTGACAAATACTCAGGCGAGCGCTTAAGTCCCACCCGAGGGGTGACGTAGCGCAGGTTGTTCACACTCCACGGGGGGAGTAGCTAGAGGTCACATGGATGGTGGAAGCCCGCTCGAATTAGTCGAATCACGCGATGCGCTGCGTTCGCATTCGCGAGAGCTCGCTGGCCTCAGCCGCCCCGAGTTGCTCCTCGCGACGGAGCGCGTCGTCGCCTTCCTCTTGAACCAAAGGCTCGAAGAGCGCGCCTCGACGGACGGGCGTCGCGTGGGGATCCAATCGGCGATCGCCTTGAGTACAGCCGGGGAGGATTCGATCGAGCTCTACGAGCTGGTCGACGGCATCGTCGCCGCGCCGGCCGCGGGTGCTGCCGAGGCCCGGCGTGTGCGCTGGCAGCATATCGCGAGCAAGGTCGAAGCTCAGCTCGGGTTCCCGCTCGAACCGGAATTGTTCTCGAACATGCTGTTCGTGGCCTACGCGGGCGGCGTGCGTCACCACCACGTGCGACGCATGACGAACGCCCTGCTCGCGACCTTCCGGCGCAGTGACGCCAGAGGCCTTTACCACTTTTTCACGTCACTCAGGTTTGCGGGCGATATCGACTGTACAGGCGTCGCAGCGCGAGCCCGACTGCTGACGGGCGACATCGACCTCGGCAGCGCCGCTGGAGCCAATGAGCTTCGACAGATCACCGACCGCATCCTGCGCAGCGCCGCCGTGGCGGACGTGCCGAGCGAACAGAATCGCAGTCACAACAAGGAGAACGGGCCCCTGGTGCGGCACGTGTTCAAGGTCTACCTGGACGATCACGAGCTGCAAGGCGCGGCCTACGATCGCGGGTTGAAGAACAACCCGGCAGTGGTGGCCAACGCTCTGTTTCCGGTTCTCTTCGAGCTCGCTGCGGGAACGCGCGACCCGTCGGAGATCATCCCGCTCAAAGAGTACTCCGATCCGGAGAGCGCCCCACGCATCGGCAGTGCGAGCGTTGCGGAGCTCGTGGTCGCGAATCTTCGCTACATCGCGCGCTATCTGCAGAGCGGGGAGTATCGCAAGGGCTGCCGCTATTACGGGGCCCCGGACTCGTTTCTCTGCTTTTACTCGGAACTCATTCGCACGTTCGGGCCCATGGCGGCGATTCTGGGAGCACCGACTCGACTCAGCGCGGCGATTCGCGAGCGCCGGCGGGCGGACACCGAGGGAATCGACGACCCGCACAACAGCCTGAACACCGCGCTCCGCGCGATCGCCGCCGCGAACGTCGGAATCGACAATTCACCTGAGCTCCGAAGCTTGATCGATCGCCAATCTGAGGAGGGCCACTGGACCGATTTCGGCGCCCTCTACAGCTTCGGGAGCAGCCACGCGCACAAGGTCTACTTCGGCTCCGCGATTCTCACCGCTGGCTTCGCGCTGCGTGCGTTCTCAGCGGACGAACCGCTGCTCGGCAAGGATCTGCGTCGCGACCCGCTCTGGAACCGCGTGCTTCGCGAGCTGCTCGTGGTCAGCAACAACGAACCCCGAGCCACGCGCTTCATTGGCCGTCGCCGTCGCTAGTACGGAACTCAGAGACCGGTCTCGCGCCGCCTCAACGCCCGGGACGAGAAGGCGCAACGCCGGGAACGACAAGCTGCTCTGTCGTGAGCGATAGGCACGGCAGGCTCTCGAGGCTTGCCCGCACGGCCGGCGCGTAGCGCCCCTCGCTGCCCGCGCGTGACAACAAGCTAGTGGCGCGCAGATTGCCGTCGGTGACCGAGGCCACCAGGTCCGCGTAACGTGCGCAGTCAGAGCCGAGCTCGACGCGTTGCGCGAGTTCGGCGAAGGCTCGAGCCTTGTCCCGGTACACCTCCTCGGTAAGCTCGATGGCGCGCTCGATGCTCGAACCGCTCTCGCGCGCCTGCATGAAGCGGACATAGTTCTTATGCTCCGAATCGCGCAGCACGGAGCCGATGTCGTTCGCGAGGTAAGTGAGCTCGACACCAAGCTCCTTCAAAGGGTCGGTCGTGACGCGATCGGCGGACGACAGATGAAGCCCCTCTGTGGCCTCCCAGAGTTCGATGTAAGGTGCGGTCGCAACCCACTGGTAACGTCCACTGCGCCTGTCGACGTACTCCTCGAAGCTCGGGTGCCCTGGCCGCGCGGCATAGCCTGCTTCGATCCTGAGGCTCTCGTAGTAGGCTCGAAAGGCTTGAAAGAAGCGACCCGAGCGCTTGCCCAAGTCGCCCTCGACGCGCGCGAGCCAGTCGCGAATGTAGCGAACCTTTGCGGGTGCCTCGGAGGCGGGAGCTGTGTGGAGTGCACTGGCCTCCGCCCAGTCGTCGTTGAACAGGAAGAACACGAACAAGAACTCCACGGCTGCGAGCAGCCCCGCGCGCGAGGCCCGACGCGGCGCGCATTGATACGCAAATACGACGACCTGGGGGACGCGCTTCTGCAACACCTCGCTCGAAGGAAACACGTCGAGTTCGATGAGCGACGTCAAAACCCAGTCGCAGAGCTCGGGCGCAGACAGCTCGTGGCGATGCGGATTGGGGATGGCTGCGTCGAACAGCGCGGCGTGCTCCTGCCAAGCTGAACGAGCGGTCTTCATTGCCCGAACTTTATCGGGCAAGGACCTTCGGAGTCCAGAGTCTCGACTCTAGAGTTTGACGCGCGTGCCCGAGCTTCGCGAATCAGGCGCGCCGTGACGGCTCGGGGCGGGACCAATCCCCAGCATCTCGTAGGCCTCGGCCAGCGACTGCGCGGGCACGAGTGGCAGGTGAGCGGCGAACGCGATGGTGAACGCAGCCAAGCGTGCGGTGGCCAGCCCGGACACGAACACGACCTTGGTGCCGCCCGCCGCCTTGAAGGCGCGAAAGTAGTCCGCCCCCACGCCCACCGCGCCGGGCTCGAAGTCGTCCAGCCCCGACGTATCGATGATCCAGGTCGCCTCGCGCATTCGCGTGAGCAGCGTCTTGAACGTCTCGAGTTGAGTCAACATCGAGACGCGCGTGACGCGACCGCACGCCTCGAGCAACAGCGAGTGCGCAGCGATTTGGCGGCACTCGACCGGACTCGCACTCATTCGGCTCGTTAGCGCTGGCGGCACGTTCGTCAAATCGGCCGTCCTGAAGAACTCTTGAGAGCCTCGTCGCCGATCGTCGGAAAGAGGCAGAAGCGACATGGCCCGCATCAGCCGCGGGCGTGTGCGGCGGCGTAGGCGACGAGCAGCGCCCCCAATCCGCACGCGCGAGGCCGTGCGCCGCAGGCCGCGCGTCGATCTTCGGAAACACTCGGGCGTGACCAGGCGCACATGTCGGGCATCATCCCCTCAAGGAAAGGGCCGAGAGCAAGCGTCCCAGGCGGGCTGGGTCGGCGGGTCGGCGTCACACGACCGACTCGCCGCCTCGCCCCGGCTCGAGTAGAAGCCGGAGTCGATGGCTAAGCAGCACGCGTGGACGTTCTTTCGGGCCGGTGGGTTCGACCAGGTCAAACTTGAGACAGCCGCGGATCTGGAGCACCTCGAGAGCTTGGATCAGAAGCTGTGGGTCGCGCTCGCCTGTCCCACCACTGGGCTCGAGCTCGAGCCACGCACACTCGCGCTCATCGACTCGGACAAGGACGGCCGGGTGCGAGCTCCGGAGCTCCTCAGCGCGGTGCGCTTCGCCACCTCGAACCTAAAGCGCCCCGAAGATCTGCTGAAGGGAGCCAAGGAGCTAGCGCTGTCCGCGATCGCCGATTCGACGCCCGAAGGCAAAGTGCTGCTCGCCTCGGCGCAACAAATCCTAGCGAACCTGGGCAAGCCGCAGGCGACGGCGATCGCGCCGGAAGACTTCGCCGACCCCGCGCGCATCTTCGCGGACACGGTCTTCAACGGTGACGGTGTGATCACCGAGGCGGCGGGTGAAGACGATGAAACCCGCGCCGTGATCCGCGAGATCGCCGACACGATGGGAACCGTCCCGGATCGCTCGGGCGCGGTGGGCGTCAGCGTTGCGAAGGTCGAGGCCTTCTTCGAAGCGCTGAAGAGCGTCTCGGATTGGCAGGCGAGCGGCGAAGCCGACGCGCAACGCGTCTTTCCGCTCGGGCCCGAGAAAACCGAGCTCGCGGCGAACGCCGTCGCCAAGATTCGCTCGAAAGTGGACGACTACTTCGGACGCTGTCGACTGGCGGCGTTCGATCCGCGCACCGCGCAGCTCTTGAATCGCAACGAGGAAGCCTACGCGGAGATCGCCGCGCGTGACCTCAGCCTCAGCGTCGACGAAGTGGCCGCATTTCCGCTCGCGCACATCGGAGCGGATCGTCCGTTGCCGCTCGGCCGAAGCCTCAACCCGGCGCACGTCGCCGCGATGAAGGCCTTGCGTGATGACGCTATCGTCCCGCTACTCGGCGCGCGCGCAGAGCTCAGCGAGGCCGATTGGCTCGCGCTGCTCGAGCGTCTATCCGCCCACAACGCCTGGCTTGCCGCGAAACCGGCGGTGCCAATCGATAAGCTCGGCACCAAGCGCATTCGCGAGATTGCCGCCTCTGACGCGAAGAAGCGCATCTTTGGGCTGCTCGAAAAGGACCAGGCTCTCGAAGCAGAGGCCGCCAGCATCGAAAACGTGGAACGCTTGGCGCGTTACAACCGCGATCTGTTCTTGCTCTGCACGAACTTCGTCAATTTCAAAGACTTCTACGACGGCAACGAGCCAGCCGTCTTTCAAAGCGGCACACTGTACCTCGATCAGCGGGCTTGCCGGTTGTGTCTGAAGGTAGAAGACACGGCCAAACACGCGAGCATGGCGGGGCTCGCGGGGGCGTACCTTGCGTACCTCGACTGCGTGCGCAAAGGCAGCGACGAGAAGATGCACATCGTGAGCGTCTTTACGGCTGGCGACAGCGACAATCTGATGGTCGGCCGCAATGGCATTTTCTACGATCGCCAAGGCCGCGATTGGGACGCCACCATCACGAAGATCGTGGAGAGTCCGATCAGCTTGCGTCAAGCGTTCTGGTCCCCATACAAGAAGCTCGCTCGGCTGATCGAAGAGCAGATCGCCAAGCGCGCCGCCGCCGCTGACGCGGACTCACACAAGTCGCTCGAGTCGGCTGCCAGTACGGCAGCCAATATCGACAAGGCCAAGCCCGAACCCGCGAAGATTGACGTCGGGTCGGTAGCCGCGTTGGGAGTCGCCGTCGGCGCGATCGGGACGTTCTTCACCGCCTTCGTGGGCTACCTGACGGGGATCTTGAAGCTCGGCGTGTTCGCGACTGTCGGCGCGGGCGTTGGCTTGCTGCTCTTGATCTCGACGCCCTCGGTGGTGCTCGCACACATGAAGCTCAGGAAGCGCAACCTTGGCCCGATCTTGGATGCGAACGGCTGGGCGGTGAACGCGAACGCACGCGTCAACGTGCCCTTCGGCGCCACGCTCACCAGTGTGGCCAAGCTACCCAAGGGTGCGCGCCGCGAATCCGACCGCTACGTGGAAAAGGGCCTGCCTTGGAAGCGCTGGGTGTTCTTGTTCCTGGTCGTGTATCTGGCCTACGACTGGTACAAGGGCTCGTTCAACCACATGCTCCCGGAAGCCGTGCGCCCCGCCGCCGTGCTCGGCAAGTTCGCGCCTGAGCCTGAGCCCGCACCAACACCAGCAGCAGCGCCAGCGCCAACGCCAAAACCCTAGCGCCGTCGATGCGTTGGGCTCACGCGACGAGCCCGCATCGACTTGGGGCTCGGGCGCTTTGCTCTCGCAACGCTCCGAGATCTTGGCGGGCCGCGACGCGCGAGCGGCGGGTCAGTCGAGCCTGGCAGTGAGCAAGAGCGCTGGCACGAAGACGTCGACGTCGGTCCCATTGGCTTCGGTCACGTTGAGCTGCGCCCAACTGACGCGAAGTGCTGCGCCGATGCTCGCGCTGTCGGCGACACGAAATTCGTAGGCCGCTGCTCCCGCCAGCAGAAAGCCTGAAGGGTCGTCGACACTGCTGCCGCCCGACGGTCGCCCCTCGACGCTGAGCACCCCGTAGCCAACGAACCCCGTGAGATGCAGGCCCGGAAGGGTGCGCACCGCGAAGTCGCCGAAGAAGCACACGCTGTTCAGAGAGAAGGTCAGCCCCTTGAGGCTCGGTTCGTCGCCGTCGGTCACCGCGTCCGAAACGCTGAGATGGAAGATCTGATCGCGAAGGTAAGCGCCGCCCAACGTGACGAACGGGGTCACGTGACCGCCCATCGCTAGTTGCACCGAGAACGCGCC
>JAEUAF010000031.1 GCA_019695485.1 Sorangium sp. | reverse complement strand
CCCGACGCACACCCCAGCCACCAACATTCGCGCGAGAATTGCCGAGACTCGGAAGATCGTGCGATGGGTTGGGGCTTGCAGCGGCGGCTCGCTCCTTTTCGCGGCCCCCGTCACTGATGCGCCAGCCAAGCGTCGACGGCTTTCCAGTAGTCATCCGGATGGGTCGAATCGAAGCCCATCGTAACCTTCAAAATCTGCATGTTCGACGCATCGATGAGCATGTTCATCGGTGTCGCGTCGGAGTCGAAGTACGGCCCGAGCTTGAACCCAGGGTCGAGCGCCAACGGAAATGGCACCGCGAAGCCGCTCGGCCCGCCCCAACGCACCAGATCATCCGGCTTGGCGGGCTTGTAGTTGTTATCCTGGAACAACACCCCCAGCATTTCGACGCCCTTGGGGTGGAAGACGCCGTAGGTGTCGGTGTTGCCCATTTGCCGGTACTCAGCGCGGCACACGGTGCACCAGACCGCCGAGGCATTGAGCCAAATGATGCGCGGGCGATCGGGAGCGCCGTTCGGATTGTAGAAATCCGACAGGCTTATCACGACCAGATTCGCCGGATTGTACTGCGACTGCTCGGGCGACCGCCAACCGAGGAAGCTCAAGTTCGCAATCGTGGAACCGACACCAAAGCCATAGGGGCCCGCGGCATAGGGCGCGCGGGAAAGCTCCGGCAGCGAACCCGCATTTGCCCCGACGCCGCCGCTCGCAGCGCCCGCGACCGACGCATTGCCCGCGCTCGATTCAGCCCCCGCAGAGCTCGATCCGCCAGCGCTCGCGCCGCTGTTGAGCGCCTCGCTCGAGCACCCGAAGAACAGGACCGAGAGGGCAGCGCAACTTGCAAGGCGTCGGGTCATGGGAGCTCTGTGCGGCTAGTATGCCTCAAGACCCGAGAGTCGGGGAGAGCAGAAGTCTCTCGCCTGGGAGCTTGAAAAGCGCACGTCAGATCCCACATCATCCAAACTTCAGACTGCGCACGACGTCCGATTCATCAAGAGATCCGAACCACTGCGCGTGTCCCACGGAAATCCATGACCATAGGAAGATTGCTCGGTCCCCGCTTTTGGCGGGGCCTGTTTGGGGCTGGACTGAGCAGCATCGTGGCGCTCGGCTGCGCGAGCGGCAGCCATCACGATCCGTGTGACCCCACGCTCTGCGCCAGCGGCGAACGCTGCGTCCAAGACGCTTGCCGCCCGGCCTGCGTCACCCAGAATGATTGTCCGAGCGGGCAGAACTGCGCCGGTTGGGATTTCGGCGACGGCACGCAGGGCAGCTATTGCGTAGTGCTCGACTACGCGAAGGACGGCCACACCGGTCACGGCGACGTGTGCAGCGCAGACACTCAATGCGACACACTGCGCGGCTACCACTGTGCCGGGGGAACCTGCCAACAGCACAGCGGCCAATTCGACGCTTGCTCGAAGGACGCCGAGTGCGACACGCAAAACGGCTTCGCGTGTGTCGAAGGGCTGTGCCGCTTGCCGTGTACGTCGCACTTCGATTGCGCCGCGGTTGGCAGCTGTCAAACCTTCGCCGCGGGAAACTACTGCGACGTCTCGACTCCCGCCAAAGCCGGGCAGTACTACACTAACTGTCCGCTCGGCAGCGAGTGCGACGCTGGCCACGGTTTCCAGTGCGTGGGTTCGGGCCCTGGCGATCTCGACGCCTACTGCACGAGCGGCTGCCACGCGGACGCTGACTGCATCAGCGGCTATCGCTGCGGCATCATTCAGGCGACGCCGTGCGTCGATGCGTGTGGCCTGGTCGGCCAACAAGGCGCCGGCTGCATTACGAACGACCAGATCGGCGCCGGCAAAGCGTTCGAGTGCGCCGAGCCGTTCGGCTTGATGCACCACGTCTGCGTCAAAAACTCGTTCTGTTCGCCGTGCGCCACGGACGAGGACTGCTTCACCGTGCCCGGGCAGATCTGCGCCAAGGACAAGAGCGGTCAGAAGATCTGCACCTTCCCGTGCGACCCGGGCCTCAATTCGTGTCCGTGGGGCGCCGCGACCGAATGCGGCATTTGGGACAAAGAGCGCGGAATCCCCACCTGCGAGCATCGCTTCGGCGCCTGCCACGGCACGGGAAAAGGCTGCGAGCCGTGCATCGACAGCACCGATTGCGCGCCGACCGGCTACTGCACGCGCGCGAGCTTCACGGGTGAACGCTTCTGCGTCGACCTCTCAGTCTCGTGCGATTGCGCCAACGACGCCGACGCCAACAGCTCCTGCGACGGCCACGGCTGCCCGAACTCGCCCGGCGGCATTCCGCTCTCCTGTTACTCCGCGGACACGCAACCCCTCGGACACCACTGTGTGGGAGCCAACAGCTCGACCGACGCGCTCGGCACGGCAACTCAGACCGGTTGCTGGACACGCTGATCGGGAACCGCCGGGACGCTGAAGCACAAAAACACGACGACCCGGAAACCACATCGGCTCCCGGGTCGTCGCGGCCTCAGTGCGGCCTCGGCTCAGTCGATTTTTTCGACTCAGCCGCCGGTGGCGCTACCGCTGACGCTGGCGCTCGCCATGACGGAGACGCTCACCGAAGCCGACGCCTTCACGCTGGCCTGGATCTTAGCGACGATGCTGGCTGCACCGTTGGCAACGCAAGTCGCCTCGCCCGGAATCGCGGCCACGAGATTGCCCGCCGCAGTCGCGAAGGCCGCAGCGCCTTCGGCAGCGAGCTTGGCCTGGGCGGCCACTTCGAGCACCGCCGGCAGGTTCGCCGTGAGGGTCGCGGAGAAGTCCGCGTCCGCGAGGCCGGCAATCACGACCGTCGGCGGCGTGCAATCCGCCTTGACCTTGGCTTGGCCCGTGCAGCCCGCTTCGCAATCAGCGTCGACCATGCAGGTAGGGGGGATCAGCTCCGCTTCACACTTCGGCGCGGTGGCCGTGCCCGTGCACGTGCCTTGGCAGCGCACGGTGGCGTCGCACTTGACCATCGCATCGGCCGCAAATTCGCAGCTGCCCTTGCAGGTGCCAGTGCACTTCGCGGAACAGCTACCGCTGCAGGTGCCGGTGCACTTGCCCGTGCAATTGCCCATGGCGTCTTTGACGTCACAAGTGCCGTCGCAGGTACCGTTGCAAGTGCCAGCGCAGGTGCCGGAACAGCTGCCGTTGCAGGCGCCTTCGCACTTGGCGGCAACACTAGCGGAGCCTTCGCAGGTTGCCGTGCCGGTGCAGCTCCCATCGCATTGTACAGAGAGTTCCCCAGGCTTACATCGAGCCTCGACGCTACCCGGCATGCACGAGCCGCTCACGTCGCACTTGGCTTCGCAGTTCAACTGAGCGTCCGCGGCAACTTCGCACTTGCCCGGAACTACGGTGACCGTGACGCTGGCGTTGACCTGCGCTTTGATAGCCAGGCTCGCCGCGTCGCACTCGGTCTTCACCGTGTCGTCGGTGGCGTCCGCGGCTTTCACGGTGTGGCCAGCGATGGCGCCACAAGCTACGTAGAGCTTGCCCTGCATCGCCGTGGAGACCGAGACCAGCGCATCGGAAGCGGCCCCGAGCGAGTCGATCTTTGCTTGCAGACTGCAGTTGCCAAGCTTGTCGGTGCTGCTGCATCCCGGCGCGAGACAGAGCGAAAAAGCCAGCAAACTGGCCGGCAGAGCCTTCACAGCCCAGTTAGTTTTCATCCAAGCTCTCCTTAATAATCGATGTTCAAAAAGCAGCGCGGGCCCCTGAGGCCGCGCTGCGGTTTGACGGAACGCCCCGTCGGACGACGCAAAGTATCTCAAGCAGAGTCCGAACACCACGAGACTTGCAGAGACTCGACCGTTCGCCCGGCCAGGTTCTACGAGCCGTTTTCCGCAGGATCCCGCACATCGCGCAAGGCTGTCACACACGCGCGGGCGCTGTCACACCGAGTGTGTCGTTTGTGCGCTGATGCCAGCAACGATTCAATTGCGTCGGCACAATCTCGCTGCGCGCTACCTAGGTGATCACGCGGGCACCCCAAATGATCCGGCAACTTCGCACGCGTTCGCGGCGCGGCGAGCGACCGCCTCGCTAAAGGACTCTCACCGCGAGCCGTACTCTGAGTCACGGAGATGTCCGCGCCCCTTCCCCACGCCGAGACCCGCGTCCTCGACGGCAAATACGCGCTAGGTCGAGAGATCGGCCGCGGGGGGTCGGGAACCGTGTTCGAGGCTGAGCATCTCGTGGTCGGCAAGCGGGTGGCCGTGAAGCTTTTGCACGCGGGCGCCGCCGACGACCCGACCACACGCACGCGCTTCGTGACTGAGGCGCGCGCGGCGGCGCGTATCGCACACGCCAACGTCGTGGATATCCACGATCTGGGGATTGCGCCTGACGGAGTTCCTTATCTGGTTATGGAACTCCTCGAAGGCCAAACCCTGGCGCAGGCGGTCGCGAGCGCGCCGATGGCGTTCGCACGCGCGATAGAGATCGTCCTCCAGCTCCTGGCTGGCCTGGGAGCCGCCCACCGACGCGGGCTGATTCATTGCGATCTCAAGCCCGCGAGCGTGATGCTGACCTTCCCTCGCCCGGACCAACCGCTCGTCAAAGTGTTGGACTTTGGCATCGCGCGTTCGCTGTCCGAGGCGCCGGATTCGCGGCAGTCGCCAGCGGGCACACCGCTTTACCTGGCGCCCGAACAAGTCTCCGGTGAGCCCGTCGATGAGCGCACCGACGTCTATGCGGCCGCCGCCATCCTGTACAAGCTGGTGACCGGCGTCGATCCGTTCTCGGGCAAGAGCCACGGACAACTCATGGACCAAGTCGCGCGGGGCGACTTGCGCGCCGCGCATTTGCAAAACGCGGATGTGCCGCAGGGGCTCTCCGAGCTCATCGCCCGCGGCATGGCGCGGCGTCGTCGCGACCGTCTGGGGAGCGCCGAAGAGTTCAGCGAGCAACTTCGCACCTTTCTCACGACCTATGTGCCGAGCGTTCCAAGTTCGCTGCGACAGGGCCTGCGCAACACGGCATTGCCTGCGACGCGGCGGAAACCGGACGCCTCGAAGCCACCCGAGTCGTCCGTGATGCGCATCGACGTCGCGCCCCGCTTGCTGACCGATTCGCTGTTGGTGTCTCCGCGGCTGCCGAAAGCGCCTGCCCCTCCCAAGCTCGAGGCCGGCCGCGACTTTCTACCCATGCTGGGCGATCCGGAGCGTACGGAGCCCGAAAGCCAGCCCACCGAGGTGCCGCGGGTGAAGCGCTCGCGGCTCGACCCCCGCCCCGCCATCCTGGCCATGGCCATTGGCTTCGGCGCGGGCATCCTGATCGCCTGGGCAGCCGGGTTGATTTGACAGAAGGACAGGCTGGGCTTACGCCCCCGCCATGGTCGAGCATCAAGTTCCCGCGCGCGCCGTCGGCGCCGACGATCCCGTCCCCGAAGTGAAGAACGTCATCCTGGTGATGAGCGGCAAGGGCGGCGTCGGCAAGAGCACGGTGGCGACGAACTTGGCGCTCGGCTTGAGCCGGATGGGGCATCGGGTCGGGCTGCTGGACGCGGACATTTATGGCCCGAGCATCCCGACCATGCTCGGGGTGAGCGGGCGCCCCAACAGCGATGGGCAGAAAATCGACCCGCTCGAACGCTTTGGCGTCAAGCTGATGAGCATCGGCTTCCTGCTGGAAGACGACAAATCCGCGGTCGTGTGGCGCGGACCGATGCTGCACGGTGCGCTGATGCAGTTTCTAAAGGATGTCGCGTGGGGCGCCCTCGATTTCCTGTTGCTGGATTTGCCGCCGGGCACCGGCGACATCGCGCTCACGCTCTCACAGAAAGTGCGAGCCACCGGCGCCGTCATCGTCACCACGCCCCAAGAAGTGGCGCTTCAAGACGTCTACAAGTCCGTGTCGATGTGCCAGAAGGTCGGCATTCCGATCCTCGGTGTCGTCGAAAATCAAAGCTATTTCGTCTGCGATGGCTGCGATAAGCGGCACGAGCTGTTCGGGGCTGGCGGCGGTCAGAAGATTGCGGACTTCGCCCAAGCCCCCCTGCTCGGCCAGATTCCGCTAAACCCAAGCGTCCGGGAATGGGGCGACGCAGGCACCCCCGTGGTGCAAGCCGCACCCGGGTCCAAGGCGGCGCTCGCCTTTACGGATGTCGCAACACGTCTAATCGAGACCCTCTCCGCGCGTGAGCAGCAAGATCTGCTCTCGATTGATCGCAGTGGGGGACAAAACCGCCACCTGCCCGTCGC
>JAEUAF010000019.1 GCA_019695485.1 Sorangium sp. | reverse complement strand
GTGAATCTGGCGCGCGCAGCGCTCGATCCAAACCCGGGAGGGTTGCTCGCGCAGCAACGGCTCGTAGAGCAAGCTCACTGCCTTGTCCGCCACACCCATCGCCAACGCGCAGACCCGCAGGCCTTCCCTGCGCCGTGAACCCGTGCGCGGCAGCAACGCGCGCGGAGCTCCGATCATTTCGTCGAGCGCGTCGAGAATGGCGAAGCTGTCGAGCAAGCACTCGCCGTCGTCGAGCACGAGCGTGGGCACGCGCCGTAGCGGATTGTAGCGCGCGATGTCGTCCGCGTTGGCCCAGACCGACCATGGCCGGTGCTCATAAGGCAGCCCGTAGTGATTCAGCGCGATGGCAACACGCCGTACGAACGGAGAATCGTATTGCCCAATGAGAATCACGCCCTTAGGGTAACGCCGCCATCGGCAGAGAGCGAGCCGGCCCGCCAAGGGAGTCCACGCTCTGCTTGCCGCCGTGGCCGTCGGCCGCGATCCGGGTTTTCGCGGGACACGCGCGAGGATGGCGGACGCTGTACTAGACTCCCGCTAGATGCACGACCCCGACGTGATCGTCGTAGGTTCAGGGCCCAACGGCCTCGTTGCTGCCATTCGCCTCGCACAAGCTGGAATGTCGGTGCTAGTGCTCGAGGCGAACCCGCGGCGTCCAGGCGGCGCCGTGGGAAGCGACGAAGCCACGCTGCCCGGTTTCGTGCACGATTTCGGCGCCGGCTTCTTCCCGCTGTCGCGCTTGAGCCCGGCACTGCAAGCGCTGCCGCTCGCGAAGCACGGGCTCACTTGGCTGAACGCGGATGTCGAAAGCTGCCATCCGGCGCTCGACGGCAGCTCCGCATCGATCATTCGCCTGAACGCGCCGCGCGGGAACGACTACTTCGGAAACGCCGCCGACACAGCGATCTGGGAGCGCCTCGCAGGCGCGCACGCCGTCTATGAAAAGGCGCTGTTTCGCGCGCTGCTCGGCCCGCTACCCTCGATCGGCAACTTCCTCGCTTTGGGACTTGGACGCCTCGCTCGCTTGAGCGCTTGGTTCTTGGCGTCGAGCGGTGGGCTCGGGCGCCGCTGGTTTCAAAGCGAAGCTGCGCGTCGAGTGTTGCCCGGCCTCGCGCTGCACGGCGATCTGGGTCCGGAAGACTTTGCCTCCGGAGCAATGGCCTACGTGCTGGCCCTCAGCGCCACGAGCGTGGGTTTTCCGGTGCCGCGAGGCGGCGCTCAACGCCTGACGGACAGCTGCGTAACGCTGCTCGAGCTCTGCGGTGGCCAGCTTCGTTTGGCAGCGCGCGTCGCGAAGATCGTGGTGCATCGACAACGGGCGGTTGCCGTCGTGCTCGAGAGCGGCGAAGAAATTCGCGCGCGACACGCGATCGTGGCCGACACCTCGCCGAGTAGCTTGCTGCTCGACCTCGTCCCGCGCAACGCGCTACCGAATTGGGCGCTCTCCGCCGTCAGGCGCTTCAAGCAAGGCTGGGGCACGTTCAAAGTCGACTTCGCGCTGGCGGGTCCGGTGCCGTGGAACGACGAAGCAGCGCGACAGAGCGCGACCGTACACATCGGAGATAGCGTCGCGAGCTTGGTCGAATTCACGCGCTCGGTTCGGCAGGGACGCTTGCCCGAAGACCCCTATCTGGTGATCGGACAGCAGAGCCTCATCGATCCCTCACGCGCACCCCCTGGCGCAGCGACGCTCTACGCCTACACCCACGTCCCGAGCCGAATAAGCCCCGACTGGCAAAGTGCGGCCTGGGCGTTTGCAGATCGCATCGAAGCCCGAGTCGAAGCGCTCGCGCCCGGCTTTCGCTCGCTCGTGCTAGCGCGCCGAACGCTGACGCCCGATGACCTTCAGCAGGCCGACGCGAACCTTGTGGGAGGTGATTTGGGGGGCGGCTCGGGCGCCTGGTCCCAACAGTTGATATTTCGCCCATTCTTTCCAGCATTTCGCTACCGAATGCCGCTGCGAGGTCTGTACCTGTGCTCGAGCTCGACCCACCCCGGCGGGGGCGCCCACGGCATGTGCGGTCACAACGCGGCCGGTCGTGTTCTCTCCGATCTCGACGCCGGCCGCCTGGCCATTGACTTAGATCGATAGCATCAGGGCGTTTTCATGTAAGCGATCCGGAGATAATGTAGGGGGCTCTAATGGCCGCTGGCTTGCCCGGCTCGCCGTGCGTGGCTCCCGCCGATGACCCAACAACCTGCGAACGAAGCGCGCGCTCGTCCAAGCTCGCCGACGTCCGGATTCTCCGTCTGGGGCCCGAGCCTCGTGGCTGCGATCGTGACGTTCCTTTCGTTCGCTGGTTACGCGTTCCTGACGCCTCCGGTGTATCGCGCCAGTGCGCGCCTCGAGGTCACGCAAGTCAACGCGAAGAGTAACGCCAAGCTTGAACCGATCGAGACCGCACGTCGCTTGCACATGGCGACACTCGAGCGCGACGACGCAGAGCTCTTCTCGAAGGAGCAAGCGCCCTCAGCGGCCGCCGAGGCACGCCAGCAACTCGCGCGCAGCATCGAGCAGTCGTTGCAAATCGACAGCATCGATGGCCACACCTTCACGCTGTCGTTCCGTGACTCGGATCGCAACCGCGCAGCACAGCGCTGTGACTGGCTCGCTCAGCACGCCGTCGAGCTGATCCCGAAAGTGTTGGCGCCGGACCCTGCCCCTCAACAGCGAGCGCTGGAAGCCGAACGACGGCAACGCGCAAGCGCGCTCGTCGCCTTCATGGCGGCACATCCAGAGGTCAACGCGACCACCCTGGCGGACACCCACAAACACGGGGCCTCTCCCGAACTGCGTGCTGAATGGCAGCGCTTACTCAAGGATGTTGCCGAAGCCCGCA
>JAEUAF010000863.1 GCA_019695485.1 Sorangium sp. | reverse complement strand
TATGGCTAGGGCGCTCTGTCGACGTTCTCCAGCCCGGAGGCCCCAATGTGACCCTCCGCGAAAGGCATTACGGCGCGCGATCGCGGCGAATTGGGTAGGAATAGAGGGGTCTTCCAGGACTGCAGAGGGGGCTATCGTCGGCGACCGAGAGCCTGCGTGACGCGGGCGCGGCTGACGCCCACACGCCGCGCCAGCTCCGCTCGGTTCGCTACCTCGCCGTCCTCCACATCCGCCGCCACTCTCGAACGCGGTCGCTGGGGTGTGCCCGGGCGCTGCAACCCGCCTTCGTCGCCGCTGGCCGCCCGAAATCTACTAAAAACGCTGTAAACAGGTTCTTGTTCGAGGAGCTGTTAGGGAGCCAACCACACGCAGCCGCAGTCGAGGCGGCTGCCAGACGAAAGACCCCCTCGCCGGTCTCCGGTCGAGGGCGTTTGATTCTGGCCGCGCTGCGCGCGGTGCCTGCGCGCTCGGATCGGTGGGCGCTCGCAGCTCAGTCGAGTTCTTGGGCGAGCCCGATGAGCAGTCCTTCGGGCCCGCGGATGTAGCAGAGCCGATAGGCGTCTTCGTATTGAACAACTTCGCCGACGAGCTCTGCGCCGCGCTTGAGGAGCCGGGCCAGCGTATCGTCGATGTCCTCCACGGCGAACATGACACGTAGGTAGCCGAGGGCATTCACGGGAGCATTTCGGTGATCGGCGATCACAGGCGGGGTGAGAAATCGAGAGAGCTCGAGCCGGCCGTGGCCGTCCGGTGTGCGCAGCATCGCGATCTCGACGCGCTGGTCGCGCAGTCCCGTGACGCGCCCTGCCCACTCTCCTTCGATCGTGGCTCGCCCTTCGAGCTCGAGGCCCAGCTCGGCGAAGAAAGCGATAGCGACATCGAGGGATTGCACCACGATGCCGATGTTGTCCATCCGCTTGACCGTCATAGACGCCTTGCCTTTCCAACGGCGGGAAGTCCGCCGGACGGTTGGGTATTCCCCAAACCCGGCGGGCAGAGCGAGCAGAGCACAAGAAACCGCGCGCGAGCAAATCGTCTGCCTTATCGACGCCGCGACGTGGCGGCCGACGTCTTGGCGCGCGGCAAGATCACGGCGCGCAGCGACTACGAGACTGTCACCGACCTCATCTCGAGCGAGCGCTTCTCGCCCGAGGCGAATGCTGAGCTCGGGGCTCGGCTCGCGGCGTACGAGTCGTCGGCCGCGTGGCGGCACCGGCGCGGAGCCGCCCGCAACTGGGGCCCTAAATCCGCGGCGAACGCGCAGAGGGCTACTGCCGCTACCGGCAGAGACCGTTGTCGTCGTTGCCCGAGATGGCGATTGTCTGGACGTTTCCGGCGCCGATCGCGGTGACGAGTCGGTCGGCTTCGCAGGTTGGAAGACTCGCGTTATCCAGCACGCGCAGAGCCGTCACGCTGCGGAGGCCCGAAAGCCCACCCAAACTGATGAGTTTTGGGTTCGAGTCGATGGAGAGCTCGTAGGCGACCTCGGTCAGCTGACCGAGTGCGTCGAGGTCGCGAAGGCCAGTACGCTGTATCCTGAGGCTCTCGGCGAGCGCGGTCAGGCCGTGCAGTCCTTGGATACTAGTTAGCGCAGGCAAATCCACGAGGGTGATGTCGTAAGGATACTGCCCGAGCCCAGCGAGTCCATCGAGGGTCGTGAGTTGTGGCATATCCGAGAGCCAGAGCGAGGCGTCGAGCGAGCGCACGTTCGAAAGCGCGTTCAGGTCGCCGAGCGGAGCCCCCGAGAGCGCGAGACTGCCGATGGTAGTCAGCTGGCGGAGGCCTTCGATGCTGCTGAGTGAAGTCGCGTCTTCCACGAGCAGCGACTCGATGTTGGTGATTCGGGAGAGTCCATCGAGCTCGGTCAACGCCGGCACGGCACTCGCCTCGAGGCTCGCAAGGGACGTTAGGTTCTTCAGACCGTCAACGTTCGTAAGCTTGGTGTCCCCAGAGATTTGCAGGGCCCCGAGCCGAGCCAGCCCGATCAAGCCGTCGAGGCCTGTGAGGGCGGGGCAGTTCGCGAGGTCGAGCGAGCCAGCGCCAATGAGCCCGCGAAGCCCGGCGAGGCTCTCCAGCTGCGGGTTGTTACCAAACTCCAAAGCGCCCGCTTCCTCTAGATTCCGTAGGCCATCCAGGTTGCTGAGCTGCGCGTTCGACGCGCTCAGGACGGTGACCGTGCGCAAGCCTTCGAGGCCAGCCAGCGTACGGAGGGGGTTTTCATCGAGGTACAGCTCCGGCACTTGCGTCAAGGAGCGAAGCCCCGTCACGCTCGCGATCACATTGTTGCGAAGATCGAGCACCGTGCCGACGCGCGTGAGGTGGCTTAGCCCGTCCAGAGCGGTCAATTGGTTGCTAGACAGGTCGAGCATCTGACCCACGCTCACCAGGCTTCCGAGGCCGTCGGTATTGGTGAGCGCATTTCCGGCGAGGGTCACGCCGAACGGGACGTCGGTGAGCGCGCCCAGCTTCAGCGCGGTGAGCGCGTTCGAACCTAGATCCAAGCCGGGCGTCGTAACGAGGTGACCGAGGTCGACGCGTTCGAGTGCTGCGTTTTGCACAATTTCGACGCCGTCCCCTGCACGCGCGAGAGAACTCAGGTCGATGCGCGTGAGCGCCTCGTTCCGCGCGATCGTTGCCCCTCCGAAGATCTCGGCCAAGTTTCTGAGGGCATCTAGATCGCGAAGGCCGGGAGCGTCATAGATCTGGAGGAATTCCAATTCAGTCGTCCCGCCAAGCACGTCGAGCTGGGTCAGCAAAGGGCTTCCGGAGAGGGTAAACACGCTCAACCCATCCAGGCTCACGGGCCCCTCGAGGCTTTCGAGGGCGTCGTTGTTGTGGATTTCCAGGCCGCCGCTCACGGCCCGCAAGCGTTGCAATGCATGAAAGTTCCGGCGGCCGCGCGAGCGTACGGCGAGACTGCCCACACTCT
>JAEUAF010000723.1 GCA_019695485.1 Sorangium sp. | reverse complement strand
CGCGCTAGCACCGCCGCTGGTCGCGCTCGTGCCGCCGTTTGCGTTGGCGGCGCCCGCGGTGGGCGCCGTGGCGCCGCCGCTCGTCGATGTCGCGCCGCCACGCTCCACCGAGACAGCTCCGCCTTGGGCGGACACGCCGCCGCTCGGCGCCGGGCTCCCCCCCGAGCCTCCCGCACCGGTCTCGGAAACGGGGCTGCCGGAACAGCCCACAAGCGCGCAAACCACGAAGATTGGGCGGGCAGCCATTGATTAAGTAGCTTACGTATCTCGCGCCGAGGCGCCAGGCATTCCGGGCCTCGAAGCGTCACCCGCTCGGATGGAGTGAATCCCTAGCCCGATCGAGGCACGCCTCCTGGCTGGATCTTTCCATTGCTGACGGCGCTGCCAGATGGGTCGCGACGGGCCCCGGCGGCGTGCACGCTCGCGTGTAAGGGCGCGCCTCTCAGGCGGCCTTGCGAATGCGAGCTTCCAGGAAGCCGCTCTCGCTAACGATCCCCAAAAGCTCGTGCCCCGTCTTCTTGCACCACGCCTCGATGTCGGAGACGAACGCGAGGTCGTTTGCGCGCACGAGCAAGACCTCCCCGGCGTTGAGTTCGCGCAGGGCTTTGGCCGTGAGCACGATCGGCAGCGGACACGATTTGCCGCGGGCGTCGAGTGATGCGGTGGCGTTCATACGAACAGCGTCATCTTTCCGGTGGCCGCGCGCTCCAGAAACGTCGCCACGCCACAGTACGTGAGGTTCGGGTACTCGATCATTTCTTGGGGCTGGAAGCCGAGCAGATCCATGCTCATGCTGCACACGCTGATGTTCACGCCGAGTTCGCGCGAAAGCGCCAGCATTTCTTCGAGCGAGGCCACGCCCTTTTGCTTCATCAGCCGTCGCATCATGAGCGGACCCATGCCGCCCATGTTCAGCTGCGAGAGCGGCAAATTACGGCTGCCTTTCGGCAGCATCCAACCGAAGAGCCGCGCGAAGAGGGATTTCTTGGTTTGCACGTTTTCGCGGCGCAGCGCCGCAGTGCCCCAGAAGGTAAAAAACAGTGAGACTCGCGTGCCCATCGCCGCGGCACCCGTCGCCATCGTGAAAGCGGCCAGCAGGCGATCGAGACTGTTACTGAAAACGAGCAGGGTGATCTTGTCCTCCTGGGCCGCGGAGCGCGCTAGTGAATGCTGACGCGCCTCGAGCTCGGCGACGCGCTGGCTCAGGCGTCGAAGCTCGGTCTCGAACACTCCGGAGGGCTGAGGCTCCGCGCTCGGGTCGTCGAGCAGCGCTTCTTCGGTGACTCCCATCAGGCCTCCTCCTCGAGGATCTGCGCGAGCTCGAGCATCAAGTGAGGCAGCTGCTCTTCTTTCACGAACAGGCGCAGGCCGACCATGCATTCTTCGGTAATGGCCTGCAGCGCGTTGCTTCCAAGACCATCCTTGCCGTGAAGGTCCATGGCTCGCTTCATCACGGAATCGACCAAAATCGGGCTGATGTAGCGCAGCATGGCGGCTCGCAAGCGCCCGATACCGAACGGGTGTGTCCCGCTCACGACCGCCGGCGTCATCGCATCTGAGGCGCGGCGCGGCAGGCTCATCGAGCCCGCCTTCGCGCTTGTCTCAGCTTGAGACCGCCGCGTCTACTTCGAATCCCGCTCATCGCGACGGGAAGAACGGCGTGACCCCAACGAAGGTTAGAGCCGCTGTTCGTTTTGAGGCGGGCCGGACGCCGGATCGTGGCGTCTCGCCTGTCTCAATTTCGCGCACGCAAGCGTAACAATGCGAGGGCGCCACCGAGAGCGGCGCCGAGCGGAGCCAGCGCGGGCGCTGCTAATCCGAGCGTTGCCAACAGGCTCGCCAGCAAGGCGGGGGCGAGCGTGAGTAACAAAGCCAGGCGCGCTTCACGGCGCGCCACGTGCGCCAAGCGCAGGCCATACGCCGCATCGCGCACGTCGTCGGACGCGAGCTGTACGTTCCACTCTGCCGCGCTGCTGCCCGCGGTGCTGAGCGCGATGGAGACATCTGCGGCTCCGAGCGCGATGTCGTCGGCTGGCGTGCGACCGAGCACCGCCACGACCGCGCCGCCGTCCATCAAACGTCGAATGGCGTCGCCCCGCTCCGCCGGCGGCAGCTCGGGCCGGATATGATCGATATCGAGCGCGTGGCCCAGCGCTTCACAGGTCTCGCGCGCGTCTCCCGATAACAAGACGGGCTCCACGCCGATGTCGAGCAAGTGCTGCACTGTGGCGCGCGCACCGGGGCGCAGGCCATCCTGCAAGCCGAGCAGCCCGATCAGTCGGCCGCCGAGGGCCACCAGCTGCACGCTGCGACCCATGGCTTCGAGCTCCGTCAGCCGCGCTTCGACCGCCGCCACGCTGACGTGTTCCCGTAACATCAGCGCCCGGCTGCCGACCACCAGGGTCTGGCCGTTCGAGGCGACGGCGGTGGTGCCGAGGCCCGGTTGCGGATTGGGGCTACGCACGCCGTCCGGGCGCACATTGCGCGCGCGCGCGGCGCGCAGGACAGCCGTTGCGGTCGCGCGTTGCGAGCCGCTTTCCGCGCCAGCTACCAGCGCCAGGACATCGGTCGGGCGATGCTCGCCGAAGCCCTGAATATCGGCGACCTCTGGCTCACCGAGCAGCAGCGTGCCTCGCGCACAGAACGCCAGCGTCGAGACCTTCCCGGCACGATCGAAGGCTTCTGCGCTGCGAAACGCGACGCCGCGCCTGAGCCCATCGAGGATCGCGCGCGCGACGTGCAAGGCCGGCAGCGAAGCCAAAAGCGGACTGGTGAGCGCTGCGTGAACACCCACGCACAGCATGAGCACCTCGACCCAGTCGAGATTTCCCGCGAACGCCGCGAGCGCGGCCGCACCGGTCAAGAGCGGTGACAGGCGTTCGGCACTGAGGCGCCCCGCACGACTCGATGCGGAATAGGTATCCGCTCGCCGGCGCGGATCGCAAGACAGGCGAATCCACGCGCGGTCGGGACCTGCCCAGCTGACGACGGCGCGCAAACGGCCCTCCACGACCTGGGCGCCTGCCACGATGACATCGCCGTCGTGACGTTCCTCGCGGATCGTCGCGCCCTGCCACGGCAAGACCACGGCTTCGCCGCCGGAAACGGTCGCGTCCACTGGCGCCACGCTGCCGGCCTCGAGCACGATTTCTTCGCCCGGGCGCAGATCGATGGCGCGCGTCTCGACCAGCTCGTCTCCCGAGACGCGCTGGCAAGTGCAGTCGAGCGCCCGCAAAATTGCGAGCCGCTCCGCGTCGATCGGCCGACGCACGCGGCGCAGCAACAACAGCGAGAGCGCCGTCACGCTAGCTGCGCTAGTCGTGACGGCGCTGCTCGTCAAATGCGAGCCTTGCACCAGCCCAAACAAGGCCACCAGAACGCCGCCCACTGGAGCCACGAGCAACGGCAAGGGCCCGAGCTCGGTGTCGTCGTGGTCACCCATCCAGGATTCCGCAGCGAGCGCGCCCGCTGCGACGGCGCACAGCACGAGCCGCGCGGCGATCGCGACTTGCGATTGCCCCGCGAGCACGAGCGCGATGGCGAGCGCTCCGCCGACCGCGGCCAAGGTGAGCAGCAGGGAGCCCACGGCTTGGGCGTGCGGAAGCGTGGGCTCGGGCTCGACGACTTCGCGAGGCGCGGCGTCGAGCGTGCTGTCCGCGACCAGCGAAGCGAGCGGTGCCGGAGCCGTTACGTCGTCCGCGTCGCGGCCGATTAGGCTGAGCTCACGCAGCTGTGGATGCTCCGCCAAAGGCGGTGGATCGTGGACCACGCTGCGGGCAATCGCGCTGAGCTCCTTGGCGCGCTCTCGCGAGACGGGCAGCGGCGTCGCGCTCGGCCGCGGGTCGTAATTTTCGTGGCAGCCCGCGCTACAGAAGTAGCGAAAGCGTTCGCCGTAGATGGCCACGCGATCGGCGCGGAGCGGGTCCACGGCGGCGCCGCAGGTGGCGCACTTCACTGTGGTTCGTTCCGCGCCGCCAAGGGCCGTCACTCGCGCATTCCTTTGTGGCCCCTCACGCGAAGTTCTCGAGGACGCGCTCGAAGATCTGCAGCGCCTCGTGGATTTCCGCGTCGGTTACGACGAGCGGGGGTGAAAAGCGCAACGCTTGAGCGCCCGCGATGGTGACGAGTAGTCCGGCGTCTTGCAGCTTTGCGAGCAGCGCCCGTGGATCGACGTTGTCGGCGAGCACGGCGGCCTGCAGCAGGCCGCGCCCGCGGCACGAGGCCACCAAACGCGGATGCCGTGCGGCGATTTCGGCGAGCCCCTGCGCGAGGCGAGCCCCCCGGACCTCAGCATGTTTGAGTAGGTCCTCTTTATCTAGCGTCTCCAGCACGGCCAAGGCGGCTGCCGAGGCCAACGGGTTGCCCCCGAACGTAGAGCCATGGCTGCCGGGCGGGAGTGCTTGGCTCAGTGCTTCGCGACACAGCATCGCGCCAATCGGAACGCCTCCGCCGAGGCCCTTGGCGAGCGCCACGACGTCCGGCTTGACGCCGTCGTGCTCGATGCCGAGGAAGGTGCCCGTGCGCCCAACGCCGGTTTGAATTTCGTCGGCGATGAGCAGGGCGCCGTGCTGAGTGGTGAGGTGCCTGAGCTCCGCGAGGAAGCCGGGCGGAGCCGGCAACACGCCGCCTTCACCTTGCACGGGTTCGACCAGAATGGCGGCGACGTCGGAGGCCATCACGTCGCGCACGGCGTTCACGTTGCCGTACGGCACGTGGGAGACATTCGGCAGCGGCCCGAAGCCTTCTTTGTATTTGTTTTGGCCGGTGGCCGCGAGTGCGCCCAACGTGCGACCGTGAAAGGAGTTCTCGAACGCCACCACGCGCAGGCGCTCGGGCTGCCCCGTCGACCAGAAGTGGCGTCGCACGAGCTTGAGCGACGCCTCGATGGCTTCGGTGCCCGAGTTGCAGAAAAACGCGCGGTCCATGCCGGTTTTTTCGCAAATCCGCGCCGCCAGGCGCACGTTCGGCTCGTTGAAGTAGTAGTTCGAGAGATGCACCACGCGCGTCGCCTGCTCGGCGATCGCGCGTGCGAGAGCCGGGTGCGCGTGGCCGAGCGCGCTGACCGCGATGCCTGCGAAGAAATCCAAGTAGCGCTTGCCGGCGACGTCCCACAACACCGAGCCCTGCCCGCGTTCCACGACGAGCGAGGGTTGTCGGTAGTTCGGATACAGAAAGCGGCGGCCGAGCTCGACGAGCTCGGCCTGGGTTCCGGCGTTGCTCATGCGGGCACGCTCGTAAGCACGTCGGCGATGCTGTCGCACACGTAATCGATGTTGTGTTCGTTGAGCGCGGCGACGCAGATGCGGCCGCTGTCGACGATGTAGAGGCCGAAGTCGGAGCGCAACTTACGCACCTGCTCGAGCGCCAGGCCCGAGAACGAGAACATGCCGTTTTGCTTCTTGATGAAGGAGAAGTCGCGCGCGACGCCCTTCTGTTGCAAGCGCTCCACGAACAGTCCGCGCATGCGCTGAATGCGCTCGCGCATCTCGGTGAGCTCCTGCTCCCAGCGCTGCCTGAGCTCGGGGTCGCTCAGCACCATGCCCACGACTTGTCCGCCGTGCGAGCTCGGGCTCGAGTAGTTGGTGCGAATCACGCGTTTCAGCTGCGACGTGACGCGCTTGGTCTCGTCGGCGCTCGAGGTGACGAACGAGATGGCGCCTACCCGCTCCCGATAGAGCGAAAAAGACTTCGAAAAAGAGCTGGAAATCAGGTGCGGGACATCGATCTCGGCAAACGCGCGCAGGGCGACCGCGTCCTCCGTGATGCCAGCGCCAAAGCCCTGGTAAGCGAAGTCGATGTACGGGACGATGCCGCGTTCCTTGACCAGCGCTGCTACTTCTTTCCACTGGGCTTCGCTGAGATCGACGCCCGTCGGATTGTGGCAGCAGGCGTGCAACAGCACGATGCTCTTCGGCGCGAGACCCGACAGCGTGGCCTTCATTCCAGCGAAGTCGAGGCCGTGCTGCTTCGCGTCGTAGTACGGGTATTGGTTGACCTGGAAGCCCGCCGTCTCGAACACGGCGCGGTGGTTCTCCCAACTCGGCGAGCTGAGCCAGAGCGCGGAGCCAGGCAGGAAGCGGCGCAGGAAGTCAGCGCCGAGGCGCAGCGCGCCGGTCCCGCCGAGGGCCTGCGCCGTGACGACGCGCCCATCCTTCACGAGCGCCGAGTCGTTGCCAAACAGCAAGCGCTTCACTTCGGCGTTGTAGAGAGGGACGCCGTCGATGGCGATGTACGATTTCGAATCTTCCTTCTCGTACCAACGGCGCTCCGCTTCGCGCACGACCTTGAGCACCGGGACCTTGCCGTTTCCGTCTTGATAGACGCCAACGCCGAGATTCACCTTCTTGGGATTCTTGTCCGCTTGGAAGGCCTCGGTCAGGCCGAGGATGGGGTCCGGGGGAGCGAGCTCAATTTCAGAGAAGGGGGAGGAGAACATGGCGGATTTACCTCGAGGGCCCGGGCGCCGAGGGGGCGTTCGGGGCCGATTGCCTTTACCAAAGCTCGGCGCGGCGCGCGAGCAAGAGCTCCGTAACCTCGACGAACCCCCGGGCCCGCTCGCTCGGAGCCACGAATTTTGGGGTTAAGGTCGGGCGTCCGCTCAGGTTTTTGACCCCGAAGGTCAACCGGAATGCGTTGAAGCACGCCGCATCGTTTTCGCTGTCGCCAATGAAGGCATAGGCCGAGAGCAGGCGGTAAGGGTCGAGCCCGTGGCGCGCTGCGAGCAGACGCAGGGTCCCGCTGGCTTTGTCGGAGCGGTCGAGGCTCACGTGCAGGTGCACGCTCGACTGGATGGTGGATGCGCCGAGCGCGTGGGCCTGACCGCGCACGCGCGCCACCACGTCGGCGGGGACCCGTCGATACTCTCCGATGTCGAAGGTGAAATCGCTGACGCGCTGCCAGGCGTCGTCGCTCGGCTCGAGCTCGGGATTGCGGAGACGGAGCTCCGACACCACCCGCTCGAGCTCCTCGCGCCGCGCCGCGCGTGCCGCTCGGTCGAGGGGGTCACGCCCCACGATGCGCGCGTTTTCCCGCACGAAGGCCAGGTTCCCGTTCTCGCAGACCGCGCCATCGATGGGCCATTGATGGGCCACCACCGCACCCCAGCCGGCGGCTCGTCCCGTCACCGCGTAGAGCTCGAGCCCCGCTTCTTTGAGCCGGTAGAGGGCTTGCAGCGCCGCGGGCAGGACCTGTCCGTGCTCGAGGAACGTATCGTCGAGATCGAACAAAAAACCGCGCAGCGGCGCGACCAGATCCCGCGTCAGTGTGGCGAGCGGCTTCATGAGGTGGCGAGCGGCTTCATGAGGGGGAGGCGCTTTCCATAACCCGAGCCCCGCGCGCGCACAAAGGCGCGGCTTGTCCCACCTCGGATCGTCCCGGGGCCAGGGTCTGCGTTTGGCGTAGGTCAGCTACGAGACCAAAAAAGCTCACAAATGAGCCGTGGCGCGCTGGGCACACGAGCCCGCACGTCGACCACACCCACGCGCAGCGGGAATGGCAAGGAGCAGAACCGGCCTTTTGTCGATGCACGAAGCGTCTCCGCGCTCTGAAGTTCCGAGTGCGAAGCGGATGGCCATGGACTAAGCTCTCGAGTTGGAAAGTGGCGAATCGAACTGCGCTTAAGCCCGGCGACACGCTGGGACGTTTTCAATTGCTCGTGCCCATCGGGGCCGGGGGGATGGGTCGCGTCTGGGTCGCGCGCGAGCAGGGGCTCACGGCACGACCGCGCCTCATCGCGATCAAGACCGCGCTGGCGGAGGAAGCCGCGACCGAGGACTACTGGAAGGTCCTGCTCGACGAAGCGCGGCTCGCATCGCAGATCCAGCACCCCAACGTGTGCGCCATCCACGCCCTCGATCGCGAGCGCGGCGTGGTCTACCTGGTGATGGACTGGTCCGACGGCGGCTCGCTGCGCGAGGTTCTGGATGCGATGCCAGGCAATCGCATCGCGCCGACCTTGGCAGCGCGTTTGGTCGCGCATGTTTGCGCGGGCCTGCAGGCAGCCCACGATCTCGTCGGTGAAGACGGCGTGGCGCTCGGCGTCGTACATCGCGACGTTTCGCCGCAGAATATTCTGCTCTCGTCGAATGGTCAGGTGAAGATCACGGACTTCGGCGTCGCGAAAGCGCGCGGTCAGCTCCACGCCCCGACGCAGACGGGCGAGGTGAAGGGCAAGCTTTCCTACATGGCGCCCGAGCAGGTGACCACGCGCGACGTCGATTGTCGCGCGGATGTGTTCGCGCTCGGCTGTGTGCTCTACGAAGCGACGCTCGGGGAGCGGCCGTTTCACGGTGAGGACGCGCTTTCGACGCTGTATCAATTGCTGGAGCGGCCGATCCGCGCGCCGAGCTCGGTTCGCGCCGATTACCCGCCCGGTCTCGAGCGCATCGTTTTGAAGGCGCTCGAGCGCGATGCGGACGCTCGTTATCAGACCGCCGAGGAAATGGGTCGGGCTCTACAGATGTGGCTCGCGTCCGAGATGGCCATGGTCGCCGATTCGGACATGGCGGAGCTCGTGCGCACGGCACTCGGCGAGCGCATCGCCGAACGGGCGCGCGCCGTGGAGTCCGCGCTCACTGCGATTGAAGCCCCCGCTTCGGAGCCGCCGCCACCCGAACAGAAGCCCGCGGTGGAGACGCTCTCGGGGTCGGCCGCCAGCACGTTGCCTGGCAACCAACTCCCGCGGCCGCGCAAAGCGCTCTGGGCTGGGCTCGCGGGCACCGCAGCCGTGCTGAGCTTCGTCGCGGCCTTTGCCGGGCGCTCGAATCCGCCCGTCGCCAACCCGATCGCGTCGGCGACACCTGGGCCGCAGCCAGCGAGCGCCGCATCCGCGCCGCCGATCGTGGCACCCGCCAAGGCGCCAGACGTGGTCATCACGCTGCGCGCCGAGCCGGCGGGCGCGGAGCTGATCATCGATGATGGCCCGGTGCTGCCGAACCCGTACACGGTGACGGTGGCCGCCGACTCGACGCTTCATCGCGTACGTGCTCGCATGAGTGGCTACGAAGATCGCCAAGAGGTGATCCCGTTCGATCGCACGCGCGAAATCTCGCTCAGCTTGCGCGAGAACGCGGCGCCGGCGCAGTCCCCCACGCCGCGTCGCGTCGGCGGTCGCAGCCAGCCAGTCGTAAGCCCACAGCAACCAGCTCAAACCACGCAAGACCCCGGGCAGCAGGGGACGCAGCCCACCCACAAGTTGGGGGAGTTGCCGGCGGTCACCAAGAAGCCACCCCGCACGCTCGACGCGGAAAATCCGTTCGCCAAGCCGTGAGTGCGCGGTAACGCGCTCGAACCGCGAGACAAGCTCTGCGCACGGGCGCTCGGTTGCGTCGGCGAGTCCGGCGCTACTCGTGGTCCGTGGTGGGAACGGGGGCCGAGGCGTTCTCGGGTTCGGCCTCGACCCTGTCTGCGGGGCGCTTTGGGGGCCGTGATGGAACGAAGCCCCGCGCGGCGGCCTCGGCGCGCGCGATGCGATCGGCCTCGGGTGGGTGGCTCGAGGCGTAGCTCGCAATCCCGGGATCACCGAGCTTGCCGCGCGCGGCGATTTTGCCGAGGCAGCTCGCGAATAGCGCCGGTGACCAACCGGCGCGGCGCAACATGGCGAAGCCCGCGGCGTCCGCTTCCGCTTCGAAGCCCTGCGAGTATTGGGCTTGAGCGATCACGATCGGCAGCATCGACGCCGACAGCGACGCGCTGCTGGCGTCGGCGCCGACCAAGGTGCCAAGCGCGGCAACACCGGATTCTTGGATCAGGTGACGAAGCGCGTGTCGATACCGCACGTGTCCGAGTTCATGCGCCAAGATTGCAATGGATTCGTCGACGCTGCAGGTGAGGATCAGCTGATCGGTGATGATGATCACGCCGCCCGGGAGTGCGAACGCGTTGGGTCCGATGCCCGGCGAGTCGCGTACCTCGAGTCGTGCAGAACTGGCCGGGGTAAGCTGCTTTCTGATGTCGTCGAAGCCAGCGCGCACTTGGCGCAGGGTTTCGGTGTCTAAAGACGTGGGGCGGGTCAGGTTGGTGTCGAACGTGCGCAGCGTGCCTTCGCCGAACGTGCGTTCGCGCTCCGGGGGAATGCGCGTGGCGACTGCGTCCGCGAGGCGCGGGAGACCAACGAAGTAGAACGCGACAACGCCCGCGATCGTGGCGAGCACAGCAAAGACTGCCACCGAGATGCGCTGCTCCAGCCAGGCCACCGGTCCTTCGCTGCTGCTGGCTTGAGGCAAGCGCGCGAGTGCGGGCTGCTCAGCGCACACGAGCTCCCAGCCGTTTGGTAGGGCCACGAAGCGCTGCGCGTTGAAGACGCGGGGCGAGACTCGCAGGCTCGAGAGTGCAAATGCGGCGGGAGCCTCGGCGCCCACGACACGCGCGGCTTCGCCGTCGAGCTCTAAGCACACGGGTTGCGCGAGCAACGACTGACCGTCGAAGAGCTCGGCAGAAACGCGGGTAGGATTCGAGTGCGTCATAGCGAGAGATCGAAGTCGAAAAGATCCGCGACCTCCGCCCCCGTCGCGCGGACGGCAGATCTGGATTCGCCCACGAAATCGCTGAGCGACCCCACCTGTTCGACGCTGAGCCGGGCGATGCGATAGCGGTACATGCGGATGCTCGCCCACGGCACGAGGAGCCCGAAGGAGCAGGCAATGGCGACCGCATTGCTAAAGTAGAGCCAGATGAAGTCCCGCGCCCGAAAGTCGGCGGCGAAGTCGATCGGGCCGAGCGAGGAATGTCCCCAGTTCAACCGGCCGAGCCGCGCCTGGAAGTACGCATAGCCGACGCCGTATAGGACGTAGAGCGCTAGCAGCGTGGGTGTGACGCTTCGACCGAGCCGAGCGCTTCCGAATTGCATCGCGCCCACGACGGCGCCCCCAAGCATCGCGCCGCCCACCATCGTGTAGAACGGCCGCGCCAAATGCCCGCCACGCGCCGTGTAGGTTGCCCACACTCCGCCGAAGCTCGTCCTCGCTACGAAGTAGCGCCGCACGTTGGCGAGCGCCCACGGGTAGCCGAACCCGCACGTCACGAACGAAATCAGAGCCGCTTCCAGCAGCCGATAGGCTGCCCCGCGATACGTCCCCGCGAAATGAAATGTGAGATTTCGATAGGCGCTATAACGCGCGTTGAACGCCGCTGAGCGCACCATGACCCACGGCGCAAGCACGGCGCCGACAACAACCACGCCGAGCAAGAGCGGCCCCGAGAAGTGCGTTCCCGCGTACCAAAGCGCGAGGAGCACGACACCGATCAAGCGCCCCTTCAAGATCGGAATCGGATCGGCGAGATACTCGAAGGGAATGCCTTCGAGCTCGGTGTGAGAGTAAAAGTAGCGTTTTCTTCGAACCTTCGCCCAGGCGGAGAAGATGCCGAGCGTAAAGAGGGTGAGACACAGATTGACGATCCAAAGTCGAAAGTAGTCGCGGGCATTGCCCTTGAAGACCAACGACAGCGAGCGCTGTTCGACTTCGGGCGCGCGCGGTGCTCCGCTGCTCGACTCCTGCTCCGCGCTGCCCGCCCTTTCCGCACCGCTCATGCCGTCTTCTCCCTCCCGCCGGGGAGACGACCACGGCCCTGGCCCCGAAGCAAACGCCCGCGTTTCCTGCCCAAACGAGGGGCCCTCAGCTGGCGAGGGTGACTGCCCCGGGGGCATCGAACATCAAAAGTAAACTTTGTTTGCTATCTCCGCGAAGGTCCAGGCCGCTCGAGATCTCTAAGCCACTCGGTAGGAAAGTCGCGCGCGGCCTGAGGGTCCGTCTCGCGAGCCAAAGGAGGTCTTTATGTTTCAATATTGGATCAAAACTGCGTACTCACCCATGAATGTTGGAGCGGCACTGCTCTTGTCGGCGGTCGTGAGCGCGTGTGGCGGCACGGGCTCGGAGCCAGAAGTCGTGGGAAGCGCGAATCTCGAGGTTTCGAGCGACCCTATCGGCATTTGCAACCAAGACCCGCGTGTGCAGATGAACATGGTGCCTCTTCAAGTCTGCGCCGGGGCGCGCGTCTTCTTCGACGAGACCTTCGGCGGCAACGGACGTACCTGTGGTAGCTGTCACTCGGCAGCCAACAACTTCACGGTGGACGCCAAGTTCGTCTCGGAATTGCCCGCGACAGACCCGCTGTTCGTCTTCGAGACGACTCCTGGCCTGGCCTCGCTCGAAACCAGCAACCTCCGTGGCCCCTTCGCGTTGGTCAAGGAGAACGTCGACGGCTTCGAGTCGCAGGACTTCAAGTTCGTGAGCCGTTCAGTGCCCCACACGCTCTCGCTCGCGACCAGCATCACGCGCGACCCGGGCGACGGAACCAGCGCCGCCGTGACTCAGCGCACCGGTTGGGGCGGTGACGGCGCGCCTGGGGACGGCTCGCTGCGCTCCTTCGTCGAGGGCGCAATCAAGCAGCATTACCCGAAGGATCTGAGTCGAACCCCCGGGGTTTCGTTTCGACTGCCGACGAATGCGGAGAAGGACCAGGTTGTCGCATTCCAGCTCGCCCTCGGACGCACGGCGGACATCAACCTCAGCAGTGTGTCACTCAGCGACGTCGATGCTGAGCGTGGCCGCGTCGCGTTCATGGATCCGATGCGCGGGCGCTGCAACGAGTGTCATAAGAACGCTGGGGCAACGTTCAATGCGACGGGCTTCAACCGGAACTTGGATACCGGTGTTACCCAGGCGCCCACAGCGTTCGTGCAGCAGCCCGACGGGTCATTCTTGTTCGACGGTGGGTTCGGGGGCCAAAACCTGACCGCGCCGAACTTCAAGACCGTGACCAACGCGCCCGACTCGTTCGGCGACGGCACCTTCAGCCCACCGCCCCTGATCGAAGCCGCGGACACCGCTCCCTTCTTCCACACGCACGGCTTCGGCAGTTCGGCGACGCCAACCGACGGTATCGAGACGGCGGTCTCGTTCTACGCGACCGACCTTTTCCTCAAGTCACCCGCCGCGCATCAACTCGACGTCACCTTCGGCGCTCCCGTCAACCTATCCGGAGACGAAGTTCCGACGATTGGTCGCTTCTTGCGCGTGTTGAATGCCTCGTTCAACCTGGCCATGGCGAAGCAACGCCTCGACGCTTCCTACTCGTTGAACGTGGCTTTCTGGGGCTATCGCGACGATATCCAGAAGGGGCTCTTGCGCTTGGCCAATGAGGAGGTCACCGACGCGCGCAACGTATTGGCGAACGGAGTGGCGCTCGGCCCGCTGCACGCTAGCGTGCAGACGACGCTCCAGAACGTGCAGACCTTGCTGAGCCAAGCCCAGGCTGCCAGCGACCCGGCGGTGCGTCGCGACAAGACCAATGCGGCGCGCACGGCGGTTCAGTCCGCCAAGGCCGCATTCGGCAACGGGATGAACTTCACCTTGGGTACTGGCAACTTGATGTTCTGAGCCCAGCAGTGTCGGCCTGCGGGTGCACTCAGGCTTGGCGACGCCTGGCGCGAGTGCGCCCGCAGCTATGGACGCGCGACCGTTGAACGCGCGGCTCGGTTCAGCCCTTCTTCGGACGAGGTAGCTGAAACTGCTCCAAGCGATTGATCAGCGTGCGCCGCGAGATTCCGAGCAGCTTGGCAGCCCGCGTCTGATTGCCGCCGCAGCTCTCGAGCGCCCGAATGATGCGATCGCGCTCGGTGGGCGGTAGGCTGCTGAGCGCCTCTGCGGGCTCGCCGTGCGCTGGGTGCTCGGGGTCGAGTACGGTCGTGACTTTCGTGACCGCGTCGAAGTCATCCGCGTCCTCGAGCTCGTCCTCGGGCAGCGGCGGTTCGAGCATTACCTGCTCGGCGCCGACGTGGCCTTCGATGGAAAGCAGCGCCGCGCGCTCCATCACGTTGCGCAGCTCGCGCACGTTGCCCGGCCAATCGTAGGACTGCAGCCGCTCGATGGCCTCGTCACTCAAGTAAGGGCGCTGCTGACCCGAGCGAGCGCAGAATTCCCTGAGGAAGTGCTCCGCCATGGGTTGAATTTCCGACGGCCGTTGGCGAAGGGCCGGAATGCGAACGACCAGACCGCTGATGCGGTAGTAGAGGTCGCCACGGAAGCGGCCCGCACGCACTTCGCGCGCAAGGTCGCGATTCGTCGCCGTGATGAAGCGCACGTTGACGTGACGCGGCTTGGTGGCGCCGAGCCGCTGCACGGTGCGCTCTTCCAGCACTCGCAGCAGCTTGGCTTGCGTACCGAGCGGCAGCTCTCCGATCTCGTCCAAGAAGACGCTGCCGCGATCGGTGGACTCGATCAAGCCCGCTTTTGCCGCGTGGGCGCCAGTAAAGGCGCCGCGTTCGTGGCCGAAGAGCTCCCCCTCCAACAGGCTCTCTGGAAGCGCCGCACAGTTCAGGCGCAGGAAAGGGTGCTCCGCGCGGGGCGATCTGCGATGAATGGTCTCGGCCATCACCTCTTTGCCGACGCCGGTTTCGCCCAGCACGAGCACGGAGATGTCGCGCGCCGCCGCTCGCGTAGCAAGGTCGTAGACGCGGCGCATTTCCGGATCGACGAGCACGGCAGGGCCAATATAGGCGGGCTCGCCGCTCGCGCTCGGTAGGCTCGAGCGGCCTTTGCGTTGCAAGACGAGGATCACCGCACCCACGCGCAACACGTCGCCGGGCACGACGGTGGCAAGCTGGTTGGGTTCCAGGCGTTGATTGGCGCTGGCATCGGTTTCATCCGCTTCGGGACGGGTTTTGGACGCGCGCACGAGGCTCGTGCCGTTGGCGCTGCCGAGGTCTTCAACCTGCACCTCACCGTTCACGTGCAGCCGCGCGTGATGCCGCGAGACCGACGGATCGTCGATTTGGACTTGGTTGTCCGAGCTGCGGCCAATCTCCACTACACTGCCCGCCGTGAGCGGGTAGAGCCGTGACTGCTGACGCATGTACACGACTAGTTCGAAGCGGCTGGTTGGCGCCGGGGGTCGTTGGGTGTGAAGCTCCGACATCTGACTTCACTCAGCCGGCTTCAAGGCGGACCCAGCCGAGTAGCTGGTGGAGTTATTTCTTGCCCAAGTCCGTGTGCCACGCAACGCGAAGGATACACGACTCTCGAGAACGCGCCGCGCGTGTTCGATCGATGCCGAACTTCAGCGAGAAAAGCTGGCTTTCAGACCGAGGGCCGCACCGCGGGGGAGCCGTTTGGTCGCCCCCGCACGGCTCGTTTTCGGGTGCGGCCAGCTCGCGCGTCGGGAGCTCGGCCGCCGAGCTCGGCGGGCTCGCGCCGTTGTTGCGCGCGTGGCGCGCACCACGCCGTACCCCGCGCGCATTGTCCCACGTCACCCCCAACTCTACCGAAACTGCGCCCTCGATCGGAGCTCCCCGATGCCTGGAAACCGCTAGATCGATCTGAGTAACTCGGTTAGATTGGTTCTTGTATGGCTAGTAGCGGCGCCGAAGAAGATCAGGCTGGAGGCGGCGCACCGGGTGTGGAGGTTTCTTCAGTCGGGGCGCGCGCGGTCACTCCGGCGGATGTCGACGACACGCCGCGTGCGCTAGCCGGAAAGACTATCGGCCGCTATCGGCTGCTCTACCCCGTAGCTGCTGGCGGCATGGCGCAGGTCTGGACCGCGCGGCCAGAAGGCGGCGGTCTGGCTCGCACGGTGGCCATCAAGTTGGTGCGCCCCGAATACGCCGCCGACGAAGAGTATTCTCGCATGTTCATCGACGAGGCCATGGTCGCCTCGTCGATACATCACCCGAACGTCTGTGAAATCTTCGAACTCGGGCGTGACGACGACTTGTTGTTCATGGTGCTCGAGTGGGTGGCGGGCGATTCGCTGAGCGGTCTCGTCCAACGTGGCGCGGATCTCCAGCCGCTACCCGATCAAGTCGCTGCGCGGATCTGCGCCGACGCCTGTGCTGGCTTGCACGCGGCTCACGAGGCCTTGGGCCCGGATGGCCAACCTCTTGGCATCGTTCACCGCGACGTGTCGCCGCCCAACATCTTGGTGTCGATGCACGGCCACGTGAAGGTGAGTGACTTCGGCATCGCGAAAGCGCGCCATCAACTGCACTCACGGACCCGCACCGGCGAGATCAAGGGCAAGTTCGCGTACATTCCACCAGAGCAAATTCTTGGTCGGGGCGTGGATCGCCGAGCTGACGTCTACGCCATGGGCTGCGTGCTCTACGTCGCGAGTCTCGGGCTACGCCCCTTCGGCGGTGGCGCGACGGCACTTGGCAAAATCGTGCAGGGCAAGTACCGATTGCCGACCGAGTTGCGCCCTGATTACCCGCCCCAACTCGAGCAAATCGTGGTGCGCGCGCTCGCCGCCGACCCGACCCAGCGCTATCAGACCGCCGACGAAATGCGCATCGCGCTCGAGCAATGGATGCTCGGCTCTTCGCCAGTCGTGGTGCCGGGCGACGTGGCGCGCATCGTACGCGACCGCATGAATCCCGAGCGGCGGCGCCTGGTCGAAGCGGTGATGAGCTCGAGCCGCACGCTACCCGAAGCGCTCGCCTACCAACTCCTTTCCGTCACCGACAAGACAGACACGCCGACGGCGACGAGCGGCCTCGTGATGCAGCCACCCGGCCTTGGCGGCGGAAGCGGCAAGAAAAAGAAGAAGACACCGTCGATCGATCCGGAGGCCACGCTCATCGGTCAACCCGAGCCGAGTGGCTCCAACACGAACCCGGCGCCGCCGCCGGTAGCGTCGGAGCCGCCCGCTCAGGCCGAGAAGTCCGTCGCTCCGCGCAAGCCTTCGAGCACTATTCCAGCCGCGCCCTCGGCGCTCACGACAGTCGCGGCCCGCCTGTCTTCGATCCCGCCCAAGTTCCGCAGCGGGATGAGCTTCGTCGGAGTTTGGCTATTGGCCTTGGCGGCGCTGCTCGCGATCATGGGCTACCTGCTCGATAGACACTGACGCGTCAGTCGTCGTCGCCCCCGGCGTTGCGTGACGCTGCTCGCCCTGGAACGACCCTGTCGCTAGTGCGGGCGAGTTCGACGACGCTCGTTGCGCGTGGTCCTGGAGCGCGGAGAGCTGAGCGCTTAGGTTGTCGATCTCGGCGGCCAGCGCGTCTGGACGCGGTTGAGTGAGCACTGCGAGGTGCGCTCGCTGCGCCGGCGAGAGGAGTTCGGCGAGCGCGAGTACGAGCAGCGTCGAAACTTCGGCTCGTTCCGGGCCGACCGCGGCCAAGACCAGCGGATACACAGGGTCTGAAGCGAGTTCTGCCCGCGCCAGCGCGAGCGCCACTTGGTGCGCTTCGGTGTTGGCGCGGCGCAGCTCCAAATGAGTTGCGAGAGGGGCGACTGCCTCGGCCAGCGTGTCGAGCTCCGTCACGACGTCGAGCGAGCCCAGCATTTGCGTTAGCCGGCCGAGCAAGGTCCGGAAGTTATCTCCTTCACAGCGCAGGCTAAAGCCCAGCGCGACGCCGTGAAGGCGCGCCCGAAGCACCATCCAACCTCGCGCTCGCCGAGTGATCGGATCCGGTGAGCGCATCGCCTCGAATAGTCGCGCCGTCGAGACCCAGTGGGGCGGGTACTTGAAGCGCGCTACGTCGAGCACGAGCACGAGATCACGCTCTGCGTGGTAGCCACCAATCGGCGAGAAATGACCGCTACCGCTCTGGCCGAGTAGCGCTCGGTCGTAGGCCGCGATGATCACGTCCTCGCCGCGCGCTGCGCGGCCGACGGCCGCGCGAAATGCGGCAACGTCCGCCGTATCTGCGCGTTCGAGCTCGACCTCCGCGCCATTGCAGCGTGACAGGCAGCTGAGCTCGTCCAAATCCAGCCCGCGTTTTTGCACTTCGGAAAGGGGCACGCAGCAATCCAGGAGGTCTTCGGCGAACCAACGCCAAGGCCCTTTCCAGAGGCGGCCCGGATCGATGCCGAGCGCGTTCAGCGCCACGACGAGGGAGCCGAGTCCGCAGAACGCTGGATCAGACTGTGTGTGAAACTGTTCGGCGAGGGGGAAGTAGCCGTCGAGGCCCCCCGCGGCGAGCGCTTCCGCGAACAGTTGCCGCCCTTCCGGCGAAGAGAACGGAATGGCGTCCGAGGGCAGCGGCCGTCGATAGAGTGTCGCGTCGTTCATGGGGCGTGTCCGCTGGCGCCTCCGCTCGAGGTCGCCCCGCACGAGCATGACAGGCAACCGTGTTCCGCGCAGCTCCCGCACGATGCGATGACGCGCTTGCGGAGCGCTTCGCGCGCGCGGTGCACGCGCATCCCTGCGTTGTTGGCGGCAATGCCTACTTCCGCCGCATAGCCTTGGACGCTCATTCCCTCGACATCGATACGCTTGAGCGCGTCAGCGTATTCTGGTTTCAGGGTCTCCGAGAGCGCACGCACGCAGCTGCACACGGTCTCCCGCATTTCGCGCGCGGGCTCGCTAGCCGCGTCGAGCTCTTGCGAGAACGCTAAAAGTGCGCGTCCCGATGCTCCGCGACGGCGATAGTAGTCGATCGCCGTGTTGCGAAGCGTTCGGTAGAACCAGGCCAACGCGGACTCCTCCGAGCGCAGCGACCCGAGGTGCTCCACCCCGCGCACGAACGCCTCCTGCAGCAAATCTTCGGCCTCCGCGCGGCTGCCGACGCGCTGCTCGAGGAAGCTCAGGAATTTTCGGTGATGTTCGACGAGCTTCTCGACCGTTGCGGCATCCAGGGATTCATGAGCTTCGAGTTCGCGCATCGGGCTGAAAGTGTAGTGCGAAAGCGCCGACCGTCACGTCACGTCGGACACTTGTCCGGACGAGTGTCACTTGAACGAGTAGCCGATGGCCAACGAAATCACGAGATTGCTTCGAAAGGCCACGTCGAGCCCGCGCTCTTGATCCGGAGTCGGTTTTCCGCTGACGATTTCCACCGGATCGTGGCTCAGCAAGAGCGCGTAGCCGAGCGCACCGAGCAGCGTAAATCCGTTGTGGCGCGTCCAGTCAATGCCAACCACCGTTTGCATGAACGCGGCCGGGAGCACCCTGACCGTGGCGGTGGCGTTGCCGTTGTCGTCCTCGAATGGGAGCGTCGCATTGCCAAGGCCAGCGGCGCCCATCACGCCGACACCGACGAACGGCGTCACTGACTGGGTGAGGAAGTTGTAGCGCGAACGCAATCCGAGCTTCCAGCCGAGTAACGAGAGTCCAGCACCGAGGTCGAACGACAGGTGTGGGTCGGCGTGAAAGGTGAGGTTTGGTCCAAATCCGGCAAGCGTGTTCCAGCCGAGTTCTCCTACGACGGCCAGGCGCCGCTCTGCGCGGATTGGCAAGCTCGCGGGGCCCTTCCGCGGGCCCTCGACGACTACTACGCTCGGTGTCGCTGGCGCGGTCGGCGCTGGCTCGCCGTCGAAGGTCGAGAGCGAGTCCGCGTTCTCCGCTCGCGCGAGCGCGGGCCAGAGTAGCCCGACCAGGCTCGACGGAATTAGGATGGCTAACGCGGTGCGCATGCGGGTTCAGTAGGCAGGAGCTGGGCCAAGTTGCATGTGAAGCTCAAAACGAGAGGTCGAGCGCTGCACCGACTTGCGCGGCGCCGACGAGGGGGGTGAAGCGAAGGCGTGAACTGCGACCCTTGTCGGGCGGCGGCCGCTCGGACTCGGTCAACGGACCTGCGGCGGACAGGCGTTGCAGATTGGGCTGGTCCAGTTCATGCAGAAAAAGTGCGCTAATGAACAAACCGCCGGCGCTCGCGAGGCCAATCGCGCTGGCGAGCCGATAG
>JAEUAF010000698.1 GCA_019695485.1 Sorangium sp. | reverse complement strand
TCGACGGACTGCTGAGTTTGGGGGTTGGGCAGCGGGTGGGCCTGTTCGCTGGCTCCGGCGTCGGTAAGAGCACTTTGCTGGGGGCGATGGCGCGCGGCACCCGGGCCGACGTCGTGGTGGTTGCGTTGGTGGGCGAGCGCGGGCGCGAAGTCGGTGAGTTCTTGCGCCATTCCTTGGGCGAAGCGGGCCTCGCGAAAGCGGTGGTCGTGGTGGCCACCAGCGACGCGCCGCCGGTCGAGCGGCTGCGCGCAGCGCAGGTCGCGACCGCCATCGCCGAGGGCTTCCGGGACGAGGGGAAGAGCGTGCTGTTGCTGGTCGATTCCGTGACGCGCGTCGCCCGCGCTCAACGCGAGATCGGTTTGGCGCTCGGCGAGCCCCCCGCGCGACGCGGCTATCCGCCGAGTGTGTTCGCGATGTTGCCGCGTCTATTGGAACGCAGTGGGCAAGGTGAACGCGGATCGCTCACGGCGGTCTACACGGTCTTAGTAGAGGGCGGCGACCTCGACGAACCGATTGCGGACGAAGTGCGTGGCGTGCTCGACGGGCATATCGTGCTGTCACGCGAGATTGCGGCGCGCGGCATGTTCCCGGCAGTCGATGTGCCTGCTTCGATTTCGCGCGTGATGAACGCGGTGGTGAGTCCCGAGCACGCGGCCGCCGCACACAAGCTGCGTGCGCTGCTCGGCACGTACGCCGAGCGCCGTGATTTGGTGGCCCTTGGAGCCTACGCCAAAGGCACCGACCCAAAGCTCGACGCGGCACTCGAACTCATGCCAGAGCTCGAGCGCTTCTTGGCGCAATCGCCGCTCGAACCCCAGGCGTTCGAGCGCACGCAAGCCGATCTCTTGCGCATCGCCCGGCTGAGCCCGCTCCGGCGCTGAGCCTGCCCTAGGAAGCGTGGGCTTCGGGCGGTTCGTCGGTCGCGAGCTCTTCGTCGAGCTCTTGGATCAGTTTTTTGGCGCGCTTCGAGAGCTTACCGGGCACGACCACCTCGACCATCACGTGCAGGTTGCCGCGACCGGAGCGGTCGAGTTTGGGCATGCCTTTGCCGTTGATCGCAAGCACGGTGCCTGGTTGAGTGCCGGCCGGGATCTTGGCTGTGACCACGCTCTCATCGGGCAGCTCGACCTCGACCTCGCCGCCCAGTGATGCCGTGGCGAAGGACACGCGGCGTCGGGTGCCGAGGCTATCGCCGTGGCGTTCGAAATGCGGATCCGGTGTGAGCTCGACGTCGACGTAGAGATCGCCGGGCGGTGCACCTTCGGGGCCCGGCATGCCTTGACCTGGGACGCGCAGGCGCTGGCCAGAGTCGATCCCCGCGGGAAACGAAACCAGCACGCGTCGCTGACGCTCGACCGCCCCCGCGCCTCCGCACGTCTCACAAGGATCCTGAATGAATGAGCCCGTGCCGCGACAGCGGGCACATGGCGAAGAGAACATGATGAAGCCGCGCTGCGCGGTGACCTGCCCGGTGCCGCGGCACTGAGTGCACTTGGTCGGAGAGGTGCCGGCTTTGGCTCCCTTGCCGTTGCAGGTCTCACAAGTGGCAGGGCCGCGCACGCTGACTTCGTGTTTGCCGCCACGCATGGCGTCCGCCAGCGAGAGTTCCACCGCGACGCCCACGTCCTGACCTCGCTCGGCGCGTCGTCGTCGGCCTTGTTGCTGCCCGCCGAAGCCCGCCCCGCCGAAGAAATCCGCGAACATGTCCTGGAAGTGATTGAGGATGTCCCCGACTCCGCCAGAGAAATCGGGGCCGCCGCCGCCAAGCCCGGCGTGCCCGAAGCGGTCATAGGCGCTGCGCTTCTCGTCGTCGGAGAGCACAGTAAACGCCTCGGTTGCCTCCTTGAACTTGTCCTCAGAGGCCTTGTCGCCCGGATTGCGGTCGGGGTGGTGCTTCAGTGCGAGCTGCCGGTAGGCCCGCTTGATGTCCTCACCGCTAGCTCCCTGCGACAATCCCAGCACTTCGTAATAGTCGCGTTTTTCACTCATGCTTCAATTGGTCCGGACGGCAGGGGTGACGAGAAGCTAATGCTCCGCCGCGGCCTGTCAACGCGCCGCGTGGCGAAAGCGCACGCGACAATCCAGCACGGCCGACGTGAGCCGACCGCGCGCTATTGGTGGACGCTGGGCTTCTTCGCCCCGAAAAGGGGCTCTTTGGCGAGTTCGAGCGACCAGCGCAACGTGACGAGCTCGGCCTGGGCGCTCGCCAATTGCTCGGCCAGCTGTTGGGCGCTCTGTGATGAGCCGCCCCACTCGAGTTTTCGCAAGAGTTCACGCCCGATGCGCTCGGTCTCGGCGACTTCTCGCTCGAGGGTGAGAACGCGCTCCCCGCGCTCGCGCAGCTGGCTCTCCAGACGATCGAGCTCGAGCTGGGTTTCGCCGTCGTCGGCGCGGGCCAGGAGCTCCGCGTCTTTCTGGGCCACGAGGTCATCCAAGTCGTTCACTCGCTGACGCAGGCGATCGAGCTCGACTTTGAGTGTATCGCGCTCGTGGCTGAGGGCGCTGCGCTCTTCAGTGCGCAGCTTCTCGAGCTCCCCGAGTCGTTCGCGGACGTCGTCGAGTTCGGACTCGGCGGCGTCGGCGCGCTCGTCGGCGGTGCTAGCCCGCGCTTCGAGCTCAGCGATCCAGGCCTCTTGGCGCAGTAATTTTTGCTCGAGGCCGCGCGTGACGCTCGGTTCGGCCTTGGCGGCTGGTGCTGGGGTCGGCGTTGTGGTGACGGCTGGTGCGACCGGCCTTTCTTTCACTGCTGGCACCGGAGCCGGCGCGGCTAGGACTGGAACTGGGGGCGCCGCGGGCACTGGGGTGGGCGCGACGGCTGCCGCGACGACCGCTGCCGCCTGCGCGCTGCGCGGCGAGAGAAGTTCCGTGGCGGGCAGTTGCACGACCGTGAACTGCTCGAGCGCCGTCAACTCGCGGCCGGCGAACGCCAAGAAGTAATCAGGCTCTTCGCCACGCGCCGGAGCGAGCGACGTGTCGAGCACAGGATTGGGATCGCCTTCCGCCGAGAAGTCGACGACGGCATAGCCCACGAAGGGCACCTGTCCCAGCATGCGCACCTTCGGCCAGCTCGCGACAGCGAGATCGTAGAGCGCGTAGTAGTCGATGGGACGACTCGACGTCGAACCCGTGGCGCCGAGCAAGGGCGACAATGCCTCCGGATTCGGGACCATGATGAGGGCGGCGCCGCGTCGGGTCAAAAGCTTTGCCACGATGCCGAGGGCGCTCGCCGGCTCGCGCTCGGCGGCGAGGTTCTCGAACAGTACGAGATCGAAGAAGCCTTCGCGCAGGGCGGCAGGGCCGTCGCCGAGCGAGCCGAAACTCACGTTGCGGTCACTCGAACGCGCCTGCGCTTCAGCGCGGCGCCCGGCATCCGAGTCGCACACGTGCACGAGCCGCGCGCCGCGTTCGATGATCAACGGAGCGAGCTCCGAAGTAGCATTACCGACGACGAGCACGCGCGCCTGTGCGCAAAGCGGTTCGGCGTACGAAAGGAGCGGAAGGGCTGCGGAGAGCGGGGGCGCCATGAAGGTGCGGGAGGCTAATGTGGGGTTTCGAAAGCCACAATCGATTTCCCGCTCAGCGGCCCCCCGGGCGGGTCAAGTCCCGAGAGTGGACGCCGATTCCGTCGATCACGATGCTCCAGCGCCGTGTCGCAGCCGCATGGGGCGCCTCGCCGGGCGCCGTGACGTGTGCGAGCGTGGGACTCATGACAGCGCTTGAGCCGGAGCTCGCCGAGGCATTCGCGCCCGAACGTTTTCGCGCGCTCGGCCACACCTTGGTAGATCGCTTGGCGGACTACCTTGAGGCCGCCGGTGCCCGCGAGATGTCCGTGTTGCCGTTCAGCTTGCCCGAGGATAGAGCTCTAAGCCTCGCGAACGATTTCGGGGCGCCCGAGCCCGATGTTTGGGACAGGCGCGTCCCGTCGTGGCTCGCCGCGGCGATTCATCTCCACCATCCGCGCTACGTCGGCCATCAAGTGACGAGTCCGCTCCCGGAAGCGGCGCTGGCCGAGCTCGTGGCCGCGCTCAGCAACAACAGCTCCGCGGTTTATGAAATGGGCCCGCTCGAGGTCGGTATGGAGAGTGCGGTGCTGCGACTCTTCGCGCTCGCGGCGGGCTTTCCTGAGCGCGCGGAGGGCGTGTTCACGTCGGGCGGCTCCGCGGGCAATCTCACCGCGTTGCTCGCGGCGCGTCAGGCGAAGGCCGGCTTCGACGCATGGCGCGAGGGTCTTGCGATGCGTGAGCCGCTCGGTGTGCTGGTCTCCGAGCAAG
>JAEUAF010000694.1 GCA_019695485.1 Sorangium sp. | reverse complement strand
CCCCGAAGCCTGCCGCTCCAAAGCCTGCGGCGCCTGCCGGAGACAACCCATACTGATGTTCGCCGCCTCGCTGGCTGGGTCAGCGGGCGGGCTCGCGTGCCGGCTCAGCCTGCCGAGTAGCAGATGAGCCAGGCGGGCCCGGCCGACCCCCGGATTGGGACACTGCTCGCTGAGCGATACCGCATCGACGCGCTGATCGGCGAAGGCGGCATGGGCCGCGTGTACTCGGCCGAGCACGTGATGATGAAGAAGCGGCTCGCCGTGAAGATCTTGCGGCGCGAGCTCACGAGCGTGCCCGAAGTCGTCGCGCGGTTCGAGCGCGAAGCGATGGCCGCCGCCAACATCGACCATCCGAATGTGGCCGCCGCGACGGATTTCGGAAAACTCGGCGACGGCTCGGTTTTCTTGGTGCTCGAGTTCGTTCAAGGCAAGAGCTTGCGCGACGAAATTGCCGAGGGGCCGATCCCGGTCGAGCGCGCGCTGCACATCGCTCGCCAAATCGCGGCGGGCCTCGGCAGTGCACACGGTCAGGGCATCGTGCACCGCGATCTCAAGCCCGAAAACGTGATGCTGGTGGAGCGCGGCAACGACAAGGACTTCGTCAAGGTCCTCGACTTCGGCATCGCGAAGGTGCCGATCGGCGAGGTGCCAGCGGACGCTCCCAAGGATCAACCGATTACGCGCGCTGGCATGGTGTTCGGGACTCCTGAATACATGGCGCCGGAGCAGGCGCTTGGCCAAGTCGTCGATGGTCGCGCGGATCTGTACTCGCTCGGTATCATCTTGTTCGAGCTACTCACCGGGGCGCGTCCCTTCAGCAGCTCGAGCCCAGTCGGGATCTTGGGTCAGCAGCTCGCCAATCCGCCGCCGGCGTTCGCCGAGCGTGCGCCCGGGCTCGGGATTCCGCCGGCCGTCGAGCAGATCGTACATCGCTTGCTCGATCGCGATCGCGAGAAGCGCCCGCGTCTGGCGTCGGAGATCGTGCACACCCTGGACGTGCTGTTGCAGCCGCCACAAGCGCGGGGTGGTGTGCGCTTCACCATCGCTGACGGCTCCCCTGGGTCAGCACCCGATGCGTCGCCGTTGCCGCTCGCTGACGGAAGTGCGGACCCGCGTAGGCTCGCTTCCGACCCGCTGTTGGGTGCAGAGCCGGCTCGGGATTTGCCTGGGACCGATGTGCTCGCCCGGGGCGCCAATTCAGCCGACGGCTCAGCATTGGCGCGAGGCCTGCGCGCCGTAGGCTCAGTGTTCCCGCCGGCGGATGCGCTGCGCGAGCGTCTGCCCGCGCGCCTACGCGAGTCGTTACGCCCGCTGCCGACCCGCACCCTGTGGGCCGCGACGGCCGCGATTGGTGTCGTGGTCGTGAGTTTGGTGGTGGCGGGCGTGGTGGTGAGCGTGCGCGTGTTGTCGCGCTCGGCGCCGAAGCCCGCTCTGTCTGCGCAGGCTCACGAACTCGCGGCAGCGAGCGCGAGCGCTTCCGCTGCGGTGGCGGGCACGGTTCGCCAGGTCTCGAGCGCTGAACTCGATCTGGCTCGCAAGCAAGGCCCACTGGCGCTCGAGGCGCTGGCCGCGAAATATCCGCTCGACGCGCAGCTATTGGTCGAAGCGGCGCAGGGCTTTCTCGCGATCAAGGACTACGTCAAGGCGACCGGCGCAGCGGGGCGCGCCTTGGCCGTCGACGCGAGCGTGAACCAAGACAACGCGCTCGCGCTCGTGCTCTTTCAGACCGCCCAATCCCACGTGGCTGCGGACGCTGCGTTCGCGCTGCTGGAGGCGCCGATGGGCGCGCGTGGCGCGCAAGTCATCTGGGATCTGGCTGCTGAACCCGCGGTCGCGGGCTGGGTGAGGCAACGCGCCGGCCAATGGTTGCGCTCGCCCGACTTTCGAAAGGTCGCAGCTCCCTCGCTGCTCGTGGCCGCCGATCTGCGCACCGCAGCGACTTGCCAAGCTGCGCAAGCGCTGCTGCCCCTAGCCAAGGCCAACGCAGACGAACGCAGTCTGCCGCAGCTGGTCGCTTGGACCCATCGCACCGGTTGCGGGCGGCGCCGCAAGCACGACTGCATGCCCTGTTTGCGCAGCGATTCGGCGCTCGACGACGCGATCGCGGCCATTCGGGCGCGCAAGAAAGAACACTGACCCGCGCAGAAGGCCCGCTCATGCGGAACATTGCGTTTCCTGTGCTGTCCTAGGGCGACATGCCATCCGGGTCCGGACCCAGTTCGAAGTCAGTGCTGCGCGCTCGCGAACCGAGTGGCGCGGGCCCGGCGGCTGAGGTGTTCGTGGCCTCGCGCAGCTGGGTGTTCTTCGCGCTGACCTTGAGTTTCACCTGGATTTTGCAGCTTCCTGCGCTGCTCGCCAAACTCGGCGTTCTGAGCGGGCCAGCCGAGCGATTCTTGTTGCCGGCAGCCCTGGGTGGGTTCGGGCCGCTGGTAGCGGCGGTGATGGCGGCGAAACTCGAGCGCGGCGGCACGGGTCTCCGATCGGTGTTCGGAACTCTCGGCACCTGGCGGGTGGGCTTCCGCTGGTACCTGGTCGCGTTGGGAGGCTTTGCAGCGCTCTACGTGGCTGGCCTGGCCGGCTATCGGCTCGCGGGCGGCAGCGTGTCACTGCGCTGGTTCTACCCGCCGGAAAATGCGCAGCAGGTGGCGGCTTTGTTCGTCGTGCCGCTAACTGAGGAACCCGGCTGGCGCGGCTTTGCATTGCCGCGCCTGCAGCGGCGCTATGGACGCCTGCGTGCAAGTCTCGTCCTCGGTGCGCTCTGGGCGATTTGGCACAGCATGATGTTTGTGTTGCAAGGCGTGACGCCGGCAAGCTTCTGTCTTGGCATGCTGGTCGTTGTCGCGGGCAGCGTGCTCTTCAGCTGGATCTACAATCACACGCAGGGGAGCTTGCTGCTCGCGCTCGTCGCCCACGCCGGCGTGCACCTCAGTAATCCGTTCCGCGCGCAGCAGGCGACGGCCTTGGCGGTCTATGCCGTCGCTCTGCTGGGAGCTGCGTTGGCGGTCGTGTGCCTCGATCGCGAGGCGTGGGCGCCTCAGCGAACGTCCACGTAGAAGTCGTCGCTCACGAGGTTCGTGATCGGACCCGTCCAGATCTCGAAGCCAACCGCGACGCTCAAGATGTTCGTGCCGGGGAGTGAGATACTGCGGCTCGCTGCGTCGCGCACGAAGTCCATCACGTCGAATTCGATCTCAGGCAAATCGCTGCCCTCGGGTCGCACGTAGGCGACATACGGCAGCCCGCCGACGC
>JAEUAF010000678.1 GCA_019695485.1 Sorangium sp. | reverse complement strand
CGCTCCCGCCGGGCGCGACCCCGTCGGTGGCTTCGAAGTTGAGAGCGAACTCGTGTGGCAAGTTCTTCACGAAGATCGGCGCGACCGTAAACCGCTGTTGACTGGCGCACGCAGGACTTCGGCCTCTTCTCCAGCTCGGGGCACGGCATGGCTATTGCGAAGGGCGAGGGCCTCACACCTTCGACACCTGAGGAGCCCTCATGCTCTTGGACAAGCTGCCCGTCGCGCGTCGTTTGCAATTGTTGCCGCTGGTACTGACTGGGCTCACGTCATTCGGCTGCGCCCATTCCCCCGCGCCGATGCGCGTTCGCTTTGCCGACATCAATCATGGCGCGTTGCAGGGATACACTGGAGCCGCGCCGCTCCTCGTCGAGTTTCAAAAAGGCGACCGAGTGCCCGTGAACTTCGAACTCACTGGTGAGGGCTTCGAGCTCGACCCGAGTCATCCCGCGCTCGAACTCGTCGCCACACAGCACTGCTTCTTGCGGGTCGGGTCGGATGGGTTTCGCCTCGGCCTCGACCCAGATCACTTGGACGACAAACCACGAAAACCGGGTAGTTTTCGCATCGGATTTGGCGCGGCGCGGGGTCAACCTGCCAAAGTGGAGGTCGTGATCGCGGCGCCACAGCGCTGAGCGAGGCAGCGGCTCGCCGCGGCTACTCGCGCGCGCGTTGCCCCGGCAAATCGGCCAAGAGCGTCAGCGTAATCCGGCTCCGCGCGTTCTGATAGAACGTCTGCACGGCGGCCTTCAGCCGCTCCGCCACGTACCAACGCCGGAGGCCGGGCTCGACACGCTCGAACGGCAGATCCCGAAATGGATTGTGGCGGGTGCGATGCAAGTTGCGAAGCTCCGCCGCGCTCGGGTCGAGCATCGGCGCCACCATGCGATCGAGGTAGATGCTGGCGCGCGCCTGACGGCGCAAGATTTCAAGCTGGTCTCGTTCGCCGATCCCCTCCGCGAGCGCGGCGTCGAAGAGCGCTTGCTCGCCACCCACGCGGTCGACGAGCCGCGCTCGCGCCGCGCGAGTCTGCAGCACGAGTTCCTCCTCGCGCGGCTCCGGGTCGATGTGCAAGTTTGAAAGCACTGTCTCTGCGATGTGACGCTCGAGGGCATCGCTCAGGTGCCGCTCACGGTAGGGCTCCGATTCCGCCTGATGACTCGGATCGGCGAGCGCCTCGAGCCTCGCCTCGAAAGCCAGCACCCGCTCGTAGAGAAAGTGCGGACTATGCACCCCGCCCGTGTCAGGCGCCCAGAAACGCGCCACGGCGCGGTCCACCAACACGGGCGTGGCGGCCCGACTCGGCGACTCGGCGAGTAGCGCCCAAAGCAGACCCAAGACGAGCGCGAGCCGCTTCATTTCAGGGCGAACGCGCGCTTTCGTGAATCGGGCGATAGCTCGTCATCGGCCCCTGACGCATCGTCGCCGTCAGCCTCGCCGTCGCCGTCCTCGTCACCGGACTCGCCGCCCGCGTCGCTGTCGTGAGCACTCGCGCCCTCGTCACCCGGCTCGTGCCGGTGCGAGAACACGCGCGCCGCTCGGCGCGCTTTGACGAATTCGGCAAATGCCGTGACCTTCTCGAGATCTCTCACGCCCAGCGTTTCCGCGAGCTCGCGCAGCTGCTTACGCAGCACGTCGGCGCTGCGGCTGCGACGCGCGGTCAGTTGTTCTTGGGAGATGCTTTGGGGCTCGCGCGGACGCGATGGCTCCGCCGGGGTCCAATTCACGCGCGGCACCGCCTTGAGGCCGTGCGCGGCCAACCACGCTTCCATGAAAACGCGCAGTCGTTCACTGCGAAAGGTGAACCAGCGCTCGCGCTCGGTGCTGAACCCCATCAACACATCTTTGAAGCGGCGAAACGCGCCCTTGCCGTCGATCGCCGCGGTGAGCTGATCGCGCAGACCTGGCTCTTCCACCATCGGGATGAAGCGCTCCATCCAGCGATATTGCTCACGCGAACTCACTGGTTCGACGCGCATGTACGTGGTGTCGGAGGCGATCCGCGTGTGCATCTCGGGATCGGCGATGCCGTCCACGACGCGCAGCACCTCGCCGGTCATCAGGTGCAGGTAGCTATGCACTTCCGGAGCGTTGTTCTCGAAGGCGTCCTCGAGCGCTTCCCACTCGATGGGGACATCTCGCAACGGTTGGGACCCGTCCTCCGAGGCAACCTTTTCCGGATCCGACATGTGTTCTCCTCAAGCGCTCCGCGCCCGACGCACTGCGTCGTGCCACGCTGTTAAACGACTCTGACGTTCTGCTTGTTCCATTGTGACTTCGAACGCCCTGTCGATCTTGACCATTTTCGCTGCCGCGCGTCCGTCGCTGAAAAGGCCTGCGCCGACTCCCGCCAGCATGGCCGCGCCACGCGCAGTCGATTCGAGCTCTTTAGGTCGCTCGACCGGCACCTGTGCCAAATCCGCCTGCAGCTGCATGAGAAGATCGTTCGCCGCGGCTCCTCCGTCAACCCGCAAGCGCGAAACAGAGCTGCCCAAATCTTCCGCCATTGCGCGAAGCAGATCGTCCACCTGGAAGGCAATCGCCTCGAGTGTTGCCCGCGCCAAGTGAGCTCGGGTCGTTCCGCGCGTGATTCCACAAATAAGGCCGCGAGCTTCGGCATCCCAATAGGGCGCGCCGAGTCCCGCGAGCGCCGGCACGAACACGACGCCATCAGACGAGGCCACTTGGCTGGCCAGCGCCGATATCTCCGGAGCCGAACCAATGAGCCCAAGGCCATCGCGAAGCCACTGAACGGCGGCGCCCGCGACGAACGCGCTACCTTCCAGGGCGTAGCTCACCTCCGACCCAATCTGCCAGGCAAGAGTCGTGAGCAAGCCGAAGCGGCTCGCCACCGGGCGGGGCCCCGTGTTCACCAACAGAAACGCCCCTGTTCCGTAGGTGCACTTCGCCTCACCTGGCGCAAAGCAGGCCTGCCCAAATAGCGCCGCGTGTTGGTCGCCTGCAAGCCCTGCAATCGGAATTCCGTCGGGGAGCCCGGGAACGCCGAGTGTGCGCGCGACGATGCCGGCGCTCGGCACGATTCGAGGCAACAGCTCGGCGGGCACGTCGAACAGCGCGCACATCGCAGGATCCCAACGCAAAGTCGCGAGATTCATGAGCAACGTGCGCGAGGCGTTGGTGACGTCGCTGATGTGCGGCGCTCCGGCTTTCGCGCCGCCGGCCAAGCGCCAGACCAGGTAGGAATCGACGGTGCCGAACGCTAGCTCGCCACGGGCCGCTCGCTCGCGTGAGCCCTCCACATGGTCGAGCAACCATTTGATCTTCGTGCCGGAAAAATAGGGATCGATGACGAGGCCCGTCGTGCTTTGCACGCGCGCTTGCTCACCCTGCGCCCGCAGCTCTGCGCAAAACGCAGCCGTGCGACGATCCTGCCAGACTAGCGCGCGGTGAAGCGGGCGATCGCTCGCGCGCTCCCACAGCAGCGTGGTCTCACGCTGATTGGTGATGCCGATCGCCGCGATGTCTTCAGCGCGGATCTGAGCGCTCGACAGCGCATCGGAGACCGCGCCTAGAACGCTCCGCCAGATCTCCTCAGGCTCGTGTTCGACCCAAGAAGGTTGCGGAAAATGCTGGGGGAACTCGCGATTTGCGTGAGCGAGTGTGGTCCCGTCGAGGCTCATCACGAGCGCCGTCGAGCCCGTCGTGCCCTGGTCGATTGCAAGGAGGTATCGAGCCACCGGACGCAGAGGATACCAGAAAGGTGCGACGCCCCACCCCTGCCCTAGTGGTGTTCGATCACTACGCAGAGTCCGCCGATCGGGCCCTCGCGTGTTCGGCCATCGTCAGCAAAGAGTCCCGACTGGCCAGCGCACCCGCGGGGACAATGTGAGCCCCACCCCAGTTGCGCGGAAGTGGGGCTTTTCGGTGGGCGTTTCGCGCAACCCGACTCATCTGAGCGACCGGCCCAGCGCTCCAGAGCCAGCACAGAAAGGCCGATCGGCCAGAGCCACCGAGCTCGGGGCCGGACGCTTCCGCGGAACCCTTGCTGCCGTCGGCATCGGCCTGTACCCTGCTGCTCCGGCATGGCTCGCATTCTGCTTTCGACCCCGGACGGCCAACAGGCGGTCGAGCTTCGCGACCAAAATTCCCTCGGGCGACATCCGAGCAACAGTATTCAGTTGCTCGACAAAATCGTCTCGAAGGAGCACTGCACCATCGAGCGCCGCGCCAATGGCTTCACCCTGCGCGACCTGGGCAGTCTGAACGGGACGTACGTCAACGGCGAGCGCGTCAACGGCGAGCAGGATCTGCGACACGGCGACGACATCGCGCTCGGCAGCACCCGCGGGCGTTTCGATGACGGCTCGGGCCGACCCGTCGCCCCCCCCGCTCCATACGGGGCTCCAATCGCGACCCCCGGTGCAGCGCCCGGTGGCTGGGGCTCGGCGCCCAATGTGGCAGCGGCCCCTCCGAGCATGGTGGCCGCGCCGCCACAGAGCGCCGCCTATCCCGGTCCCTATTCTCAGGGCGCAGCACCCACGGGGCCATTCGCGCAAGCAAATGCCGCCGCCCCGACTCCGCTGGCGACTGCCGCCATGCCCGTCACCGCGAGCCCCCTGGCCGCCAGCAGTCCCGGGCAAACGCGCGTTGGGGTGGACCTGACCGATCGAGCGCGCTCGATTGGCACGCAGATCGCGGCCATTCAAAAGGGATTTTTGCCCTACGACCAGGTCGCCAGCAATCCGCAGCAGCTGTCAGCGGACTATGAGCGCCTGCGGCTCTCGCACGAACTCTCGCGTGAGATTGCGCTCGAGCGAGACCTGCCGTCGCTGCTCAGCAAGATTCTGATCACAATCTTCAAGTTCGTGCGCGCGGACCGCGGCGTGATCTTCTTGAAGGGGGCTGATGGTGGAATCGTGCCGAGCGCGACCTTGCGCCGCGACGGCACGGATTCGCCGATCCCCGTCTCGTCCACGATCATGAATCACGTCGTGAAGGAGCGGGCCACGGTGCTGACGCACGACGCGGCCATGGATTTCGCCGCCTCGAAGGGCAAGAGCATGATCTTGAATCGGATCAGCTCGGCGATCGTCGCGCCGTTGCTCCACAACGACGAAATCCTCGGCGTGCTGTGGCTCGACAGCGAGACCTTGGCGCAGTTCCAGCCAAAGGACATGGAGATCGTGACAGCCATCGCCGCGCAGGCGGCGATGTTCATCGAGATCAACATCCTCGGAAAGAAGATCGCTCAGGAGGTCGTCAATCGCGAGCGATTCAGCCGCCTGCTGTCGCCGAACGTGGCGGAGCGCGTGCTGTCCGGCGAGCTCGAAGTGAAGAAGGGTGGCCAGCTCGTCCGTGAATGCACGGTCTTCAACTCGGACATCCGCGGATTCACCCAGATGAGTGAAGGCAGCCAGCCCGAAGACTTGGTCGACATGCTCAACGAGTATTTCGAGCTGATGGTCGAGACCCTGTTCAAGTACGAAGGCACGCTCGACAAGTTCATGGGTGACGGCATCATGGCTCTGTGGGGCGCGCCCGTCGTGCACCCGGATGACCCGCTGCGCTCCGTCTCGTGTGCGATGGAACAGATGGAAGTGCTGGGCCGCTTCAATCGGCGCCGGCTCGAGGCGGACCTCCCCCTTCTGGCGATCGGCATCGGCATCCACACGGGCCCGCTCGTGGCCGGCTACATCGGCAGTTCACGCGCCTTGAGCTACACGGTGATCGGCGATACGGCCAACACCAGCGCACGACTCTGTGGAATCGCCGCCGCCGGCCAGGTCTTGGTGAGCGAAGCGACGCTCGCGCGCTTGGGCGGTCGCTTCGAAGTCGAGGAGTTGCCGCCCGCGCAACTCAAGGGCAAAGAGAAGCCTTTTCGCGTGTTCGACGTGAAGCGCATGCGCCCGAGCGTGCAAGTCGCCGCGGCTATCGGCAGCTGACCTCCAACCGAGCCCGCAGGCCCAAAGCGGGGCGTGCTTTTGCGCGCAGAGCGGTCCCCAGCA
>JAEUAF010000639.1 GCA_019695485.1 Sorangium sp. | reverse complement strand
CACCGGTCGCTGCCCCAACCATCGCTCCGCCACCCGAGCCGAGCGCAGCCCCGTCGCAAGTAGAAGCGCCCACCCCCCATACGGCGCTCGACTCGCTCGCGGTGGAGCACCCTGCCCCACCCAAACTGGAACCCCAGCACCTGCGCCCCATCACGCCGGTCGCCGCGCCTCCCGCGTCGAGCAAGTCGCCTGCCAAGAACTGGCGCCACGACCCCGGCTTCTAGGGCGCGCTAGAAGCGAACGATCGCTGACGCGCCGGCGCTCGAAGGCGACAGATTCGGCACGAAGCTCAGCCCGGAGGGATCCTCCTCTTGCTTCTGCTTCTTCGCCGCGCGCGCGTCGAGCACGAGCAGCACCGCGGCGGTGCCGACGGCGGCAACCCCAACGCCGAAGGTGACGATCGACGCGTAGTGATACGTCTTCAAACGACTGTAGGCGCTGCGTTCGGAGGTCGGGCAGACGCCGCCCTTGCACGAGTCCTCGAGCCCCGAAAGTGTGCTCTGGCGCAAGGCGAAGAACACTCCCGAGGTGAGCAGCGTAGCCGCGCCCGCGCCACCGACGATGTATGGGACGAGCTTGGCCTTGGACTGCACCACTGGGGGCGGCGGAGGGGGATGCACGATGGCTTCTTCCGGAAGCGGCTGCATCACGATCTCGACGGTCTTCTTTTCGCCTTCCGCCAGGCTAACCGTCGCCTCGAAAGGCTCGTAGTTGGGCGCCTTCGCGGTCACCGCGTGCGGCCCTGGATCTTGCGGAACTTCGACGCCCACGGAGCTGTTACCGACCGAGACGCCATCGATCTCGATGCTCGCCGCGTCGGCGCCTGCGCCGCGCTGCACGACGAGCTTCGGAATGCTGGCGCGCAAGCGGGTGACGTTGCCCTCGACCTCGGCGCGAAATTCCGGGCCGACGTTGTCGGCGTCAGCCAGCGCGAGCTCGTAGCCGCCCAAGGCCGCCACCAATCTCCCGAGCTTCTCTTCGCAGGTGCCGATGTGAAAGCGGACTTGCGGCGTCATGCGCACCTGGCCGACCTCGCGAAAGCGCTGGACGGCGGCGGACCAATTGCCCGCCTGCTCGAGCTCGATGGCTTGCTGGAACGCAGCGCGGGCGCGCGTAAGCTCGCTTTGGTCCTGTGCACGGCACGGCGCGGCAAGCCCCAAGCCCATCACCAAGGCCAGCGCGGCAGAGCTTCGCAGAAAGTGCGGGCGCAAGGTCAGGGTTGCTCGAGGGCGGGTCGAATGCACAGTCATGAACGGAGGGGCCTGGCCCATCGTCGCAGTCTACACCGGAGTGCGCCGCCCGCGCCCCGACAGAACTCGGAACAGCGGGTTTGAACGCAAGAACACACCCTCCCACCTCGCTAGTGCCCCGCGCCGCCCGAGGTCCGCTATGCTTTTCCGAGCTTTTCCATGGTCCATCCCCGAGCGCGCCTCACCGAGTATGCCTTTGACGGTTTGGTCGGCCCCACCCATCACTACGCGGGGTTGAGCTCCGGCAACCTCGCCAGCACCGAGCACGCCGGGGAGATCGGCAATCCTCGAGCGGCCGCGCTGCAGGGTCTCGCGAAGATGCGCCTAGTGCGTGGGCTCGGCGCTGGCCAGGCGGTGCTGCCGCCCCACGAGCGCCCGAACCTGCGCTTTCTGCGACAACTCGGCTTTACCGGCAGTGACGCTGACGTCCTTTCGGCCGTCCACAAGTACGAGCCCGGGCTGCTCAGCGCAGCGAGTAGCGCGTCCGCGATGTGGGCCGCCAATGCGGCCAGCGTGACGCCGAGCGTCGACGCCGAGGACCAGCGCACTCACTTCACGCCCGCCAACCTGAGTTCAATGCTTCACCGAAGCCTGGAAGCGCCGACCACCACGCGCATCCTGCGCACGCTGTTCGCGGACTCCGAGCGGTTCGTGGTGCACGACGCGCTGCCCATGCACAGCGGTTACTCCGACGAGGGCGCCGCGAACCACACGCGCCTTGTCACGAGCAGGACTGCACTCCACGTGTTTGGGTGGGGACGCGCACCCGGCGTCACGCTCGCACCGCGCAAGTTCCCAGCGCGCCAGGCGCGAGCGGCCAGCGAGGCCGTGATTCGGCTGCATCGACTGCCCGCCGAGGGCGCCTTGCTGTGGCAGCAGAGCCCGACCGGCATCGACGCCGGCGCGTTTCACAGCGACGTGCTGGCCGTAGGGTCCGGCTCATTCCTGATGCTGCACGAACATGCGTTCGTGGACGGCGCGGCGTTCGTTCGAGAACTCGAGGCTCGCTTGGGAGACGAGCTCTGCGTGCTCGTCGCCAGCGAGGACGAGCTCCCGCTTGCCGAAGCCGTGGCGCGCTATCCCTTCAATTCAGAGCTGGTGCCGCTCGCGAACGGCCGCTTAGCCCTGCTGGCGCCTCGCGAGAGCGAAGAGCAGCCTGTCACGAAGGCTTTCCTGGAGCGCGTGCTGGCCGAACCGAACGCGGTCGAGCAAGTCGTCTATGTCGACGTCAACGACTCGATGCGAAACGGTGGTGGCCCCGCGTGCCTGCGCCTGCGCGTGCAGTTGAGCGATGACGAGCGGGCCCACGTCGCAGGGCGCGTCTTCTTCGACGCGGAACTCGACGCAGCGCTCGACGCTTGGGTGCGGCGTTTCTACCGGGATCGCCTGTTGCAAGCGGATCTTTTGGATCCCAAGCTCCTCGTCGAAGGCCGACAGGCCCTCGACGAGTTGACCACGCTGCTCGAGCTAGGCTCGATTTACGATTTTCAGAGGGGCTAGCGCGGCTCAGCCGAGCGCGGCACGTTCACTGGTCGCGACCACGCGGTACGAGCGCACGGACTGGTCCATGGCCGTGAGCAACGCTCCGACCAGCCCAACGCGATCGCCGAGGGCGCCCGACACGATGCGCACGTTCTTCCCGCTCAAGGTGTGGTCGTTCATCGATTGGCGCGCGGCATCGATGATGATCTGGTCACCCGCCGACATCACGCTTCCGCCGAGCACGACCATTTCGGGATCGAGCAGGTTGACGAGCGTCGAGAGCCCCATCCCAATGTAGGTCCCGACGTCCCCGAGAATCCGCTGTGCGACCGCGTCACCGGCGCGCGCTGCCTCGACCACCGCGCGAGCGTCGAGCGGCGCTGTCGCCGTGGAAAGGGACGTCACTTCGCCGCTTTGCACAGCCTTTTCGGCGGTGCGGCTGATGGCCCAACCGGAAGCGACGGCCTCCAGGCACCCGCGTTGCCCACAGCTACAAAGCGGACCATCGGCGACCACGGGGCAGTGCCCGATCTCGCCGCTGAAGCCCGCGTGCCCCTGGAAGATCTGCCCGTCGATCACGATGCCTGCTCCGACACCGGTCCCGACGTACACCCAGACGAAGGAGCGCACTCCGCGCGCCGCTCCACAGCGAGCTTCCGCGAGGGCGCCCGCGTGAGTGTCGTTCACCACGGCGACTGGCAATCCCAACGCTTGCTCCACCACGGAACGCACCGGCACCTGCTTCCAATGCAGGTTCGGCGCCAATTCCACGATGCCCGTCTTCTGCGAGACCAGGCCAGGCACGGCAACGCCAACCGACTGCAAGCGTTCACGCGGGACATCCGCTTCGATCAAGAGCTCGTCGATCACGGCCAGGGCCTGCGCGATGCCACGCTCGGGCTCAGCGGGTAAGCTTGGGAACTCGCGAATCGCGCGCAAGCCACCGCGAGCGTCGGCGATGCCGACGGCGGTCGTACGCACGCCAAATCGCAAGCCGAGATACGCCGCCGACGCGTCGTTGAACTCCAACAGGCGCGCGCGTCGCCCACCGCCGCCGACGGTCTTGCCAAAGCCGACTTCCTGAACGATGCCCCGGGCGAGCAAATCTTCGACGATGGCCGACACCGTCGGCTTCGTGAGTGCCGAGCGCTTGGCTAGGTCCGTACGGGAAACTTTCCCGCCTCGACGAATGATGTCGAGCACAATCGAACGGTTGATTTCGCGCATCGCGCGGCTATCGACCTTGCCCTGAACGCTCTGCATTCCTTGCATCGGTTACCTCTTTGGCGACTACCAGTGAGCAAGTGGTCCGGCGTGTGCGCGACGGCCCAACAAAAGTGAACCGATCTTTCTAATCGAGGAAGATGCGGGGGATTCCGGCAGGATCAGCGGGCGAGAGGTAAATCAGGCCGGGCGCGCTCGGTCTCCGCCGCGTGCAACGCGAGCAACTCGTGAACTTCTGAGCCGGTGAGCGGCCGCGGGTTCATTGGCCGCTCCTCTTTTCATGCGAGTTCATGCGAGCGGAGGCCAGCCGGAGGCAGCGCCTCCCATGCTTGGGAGTGCTTGAAATTGTTGGGATTGCAGGAAAAACCCAGCTCCCCCGGCGCGGGTCGCTCAGCTCGCCGTGGGTGCGGCGTCGAATTCCAGCGACTCGGCGGCGCTCACGAATTGCCGATACATATCAGCGTACTTGCCACCGGTGGCGAGCAGCTCGGTGTGGGAACCGCGTTCGATGACGCGCCCGTGATCGAGCACCAGTACGACGGACGCATGGCGGATGGTGCTGAGGCGATGGGCGACGACAACGCTGGTTCTGCCCGCCAGCAACTTTTGCAGCGCAGCTTGGATGCGAGCTTCAGTCATGGTGTCGACCGAGCTGGTGGCTTCGTCGAGCAGCAAGATCTTCGGGTTTCGCAGCATGGCCCGCGCAAAACACACGACCTGACGCTGACCGAGCGATAGACCGGCGCCCTTCTCGCCAACCTCGGTGTGGAGCCCTTGCGGCAGGTCCTCGATCAAATCGAGCACATCGAGCGCGAGCACGGCACCTCGCACCTCTTCGTCCGTAGCCTCTTTACGGCCGATGCGGATGTTTTCGAGCACACTGCCCTTGAACAGAAAATTCTCCTGCGTCACACAGGCGATTTGTCGATGCAGCGACAAGCCGGACACGCTGCGGATCTCATGCCCGTCAATCAAAAGCTCACCGCTGGTTGGTAAGAAGAGCTTCGCAATCAGATTGACGATGGTGCTCTTGCCACTGCCCGTGTGGCCAACGAGCGCCAAGGTTTGCCCCGCTTCGAGCCGCAGGTTGAGGTTTCGAAGCACTGGCCGCCCCGGTAAGTACTCGAAGCCGAGGTCTCGAAGCTCGATGCGGCCGGCAATCGGCGGCAGTTCATGAACATCCGCCGCGTCCTGCCACTCTGGTTCGGTATCGAGCAGCGAGAAGACCCGCTCCGCGCCGGCCATGGCGGTCAGGGCCTGATTGTATTGGTTGCCGATGTTGGGAATAGCCGCGAACAGCGCATTCGACAGGAAGAAGAACTGAATCAGCGCCTCCAGCCGAACCTCGTGCAAAATAGCTTGATAGCCGCCTGCGACGAGCAGAATCGCAAGGAACAGCTGGCCGTTGAACTCGAGCAGCGGCTGGAAAATCGCGGATTGGCGCGCCGCGCCCATGTTGTAGCGCGAGTGATCGTAGATCAGCTGGCCAAAGAGGCCGCCGTTCACGTCTTGCCGCACGAAGCCTTGAATCTCGCGAATGCCGTTGACGGACTCGGCCAATGTCGCCGTCACGCGGCTGAAGCTCTCTTGCTGCGCGCGGTAGGCTTTGCTGAGCCGATCGCGGAAGTGGCGGATGGTGCGCCACAAGATCGGTGCCATCACCAACACCACCAAGAACAACTTGAAGTCGTAGTACGCCATCAGCAGCGCCGAGACCAGCAGGTTGCCCGCCTGCACGGTGGTCACGAACGCGACGTCCTGCACGCCGACGCGCACCACGTCGACGTCCGAAGTGATGCGTCCGATCAAGCGCCCCACTTGCGTGCGCTTGAAGAAGCTCATCGGTTGGCGCAGCAGGTGCTCGTAGATCCGACTGCGAAGATCGTGGACCACGAGCTCCCCCAGCTGGAGCGCGCAGCGCGAACGATACACGAAGCAAAACTCGGTAAAGCCTGCCAAGGCCAGAAACCCGGCAACGCCGAACAACGTCGCTTTCAGGTCGCGACGCGCGATGGGTCCGCTGATGATCCGCGCCGTCGCCCAAGTCACGAGCGGCAACTGCACGGCGCGCAGAACGACGAGCACGGCCAGCACGTTGCGCAGCCGCGCGTAGGGCTTCGTAAACCCGAACAGGCGACGGATGATGCGAAAATCCAGCGGGCGTTGCTGGGCATCGGAGTTCGGGGCCTTTTGGCTCATGCGCGCGCCTCCCGCCCACCGAGCAACGACAAACTCTCGTTGTCCGCCGCTTGCAGCGAGGCCGCTCGAAAGTAGATCCCGTGGCGGGCCATCAACTCATCGTGCGTGCCGCGTTCGGCGATGCGGCCAGCGTCCAGCACCAGAATTTCGTCGGCGCGGCGCAGCGTCGAGAGGCGATTGGCGACCACGAGCGTGGTGCGTCCGCGCATCGCGCTATCCATGGCCGACAACACCTCGTCCTCTGTCTCGGGATCGATGGCGGTGGTCGGATCGTCCAACAGCAGAATGCGCGGTTCGAGCAATAGGGCGCGCGCGATTGCAATCCGCTGGCGCTGACCACCGGAGAGATTGACGGCGCCCTCGGCGAGCACCGTGTCATAGCCCTGCGGCAGCTCGCGGATGAAGCCATCCGCGCCAGCAATGCGCGCGGCGCGTTCGATCGCATCGCGACTCGCCTCGGGGTGTCCGAACGCGATGTTTTGCGCCACGCTGTTTCGGAACAACAGGCTCTCTTGAAAGACGAGCCCGATGTTCTTGCGCAGCTCGTCGAGGGGGAGCTCCCGCACGTCGACGCCATCCACGAGCACACGCCCGCCGGTCGCGTCGTAGAAGCGTGGAATCAGGCTGAGCAGCGTGCTCTTGCCGGCGCCGGTCAGGCCTAAAATCGCGACGCAACGCCCCGGAGCGACCTCGAAGTCGATGCCAGTCAGGATAGGATCGCCGGGCTGGTAGTGGAACTCCACGTGGTCGAAGCGCAGGCGGCCCACGAAGCGCTCGAGCTTGCGCGGTGCCCTAGGCGTCTCCACCTCGAGCTTCGCGTCCAACACCTCGAACACGCGACGAGCACCAGTCAGGCTCTGCTGCAGCGTGTTGATGATACCAGCCATGCTCGAAATCTGGCCCGAGAACTGCTGCAACAGCCCCGCAAACACGATCAAGTCGCCGATCGTCAACGCCGCGGTCGAAACCAAGTAGCCGCCGTAAGACAGCAAGATCGCGACATCGACCTGCGTGATGAACTGCACGGTCGGCCCAAAGCGACTCACGCGCTGGAAGATCGCGCGCTGCTGAGCGAGCACCGCCCGATTCTTCTCTTGGAAACGCCCAAGTTCGTCTGCCTCGCGGCCAAACACCTTGGTGACCTGAACGCCGTGGACCCCCTCCGACATGGCGAGCACCATGTCGTCCACGAGCTCGCGGTTGGCGCGATACGCCGGCCGCGCCCAGCGCGAAAAACGCGTGGTGAGCAGCCAGATCAGCGGCGACAAGGCCAGGCTCGCCAAGGTGAGCCCCGCGTGCGTGCGCAGCATGTACACGAGGTACACCGCGAGCGAGAGCAGCATGATGCCACCCTGCAAGAGCACGCCGTCGACGAACGAACGCACCGATTGCACGTCACCCGTAACGCGGTTGATGATCGAACCGCTGGCGTTTTCGTCGTAGAAGCGGAAGCTCAGGCGCTGCAGCTTGTCGAACACGCGCGTGCGAAGCTCGGGCACGAGCTTGAGATGAATCAAGCGCCCCACCGCGACGGAGTAGCCGTAGTTGAGCACCGCGCGCAGGCTCGCCATGCTCAATACCAAGCCGCCAATCAACAGCAAAAGGTGCCCCGGCGACCAGCCCGCCGGTTCGAGCCCGAAGGGCCAACGCGCCCGCGGCGCCGACGGGTCGAGCGCGTGGCGTGTGATGTCGATGGCGATACCGCTCAAGCCGAGGCCACCCAAGCCGAGCGCGAGTAGCGCGGCTTGGAACGCGAACACCTTGAGACAGTCGGCTCGGTATTGAAAGCTCAGCGCGAGCAGTCGTCGCAGCCAACGAGTCTGTTCAGGTTCGACGGACCGAGTGCGGCTTTCCGAAGCGTGTGGCATGGACGCGAGCAGCGAGGGCGCCTTCCTATAGCAGAATCATGCGCGCGAGCTGGGAGCGATTCCAGTCTGGCTGGCCTAGCCTCGACCCAGACGGTCGGGCCCCATTTCCTCGAGTTTGAAGTGCTCGCGTCCGGTTTCCTTGAGTAGGCGACCATCCTCAATCCAAAACACGCGCGTCGAGCTGGCGAGCATCTTTGGATCGTGCGTCGAACACACGATGGTGACGCCGTCGCTCTCGTTGAGCTCGCGCAACAGGGTCACGATCTCGCCGCCGGTTTTGGTATCGAGATTCCCCGTGGGCTCGTCGGCCAGCACGACTTCCGGGTGGTTCGACAACGCGCGCGCCACCGCGACATGCTGCTGCTGACCGCCCGAGAGCTCGAAGGGCTTATGCCCCAAGCGATGGCCCAAACCGACGCGTTCGAGAATTTCGCGCGCGCGGTGTTCCGCCTTTGCTTCCGTCGCGCCGCCGAGCACCAACGGCAGCGCCACGTTTTGCAGCGCGCTCATGACCGGAATCAGGTTGAAGGTCTGGAAGATGTAGCCGATCTTGTTGCAACGAAACCAGGCTTGCTGCGATTCGCTGAGCTCGAACACCGAATGCCCGTCGAAGAAGACGCGGCCTTCGGTCGGCTTGTCGAGCGCGCCAATCTGATTGAACAGCGTGCTCTTGCCTGAACCCGACGGGCCCATGATCGAGACGAACTCGCCGCGCTCGATGCGGAGCGATATTCCCTTCAGCGCCCAAACCTCCTCGTCGCCCAAGCGATAGAGCTTCTTGACGTCCTCCGCACGGATGATCGGCGGCGGCGCTGCGGGCGACGTCTCGGTCAATGGAACTCCGCGCTTCCGAAGTCGATGTCCGACGGCCGCGCATCACGCACGATGCGCCCGTCTTCGATCCACAAGATGCGATCCGACTTCTGCAGCATCTTGAGGTCGTGGGTGGCCGAGATCACCGTAACTTGCAGGCGCTGCTTCAGATCGTCGAGCAGCTCAATCATCTCTTGACCGGTGCGCTGGTCGAGATTCGCGGTCGGCTCATCGGCGAGCACCACTTCGGGGCTGTTGGCGAGGGCGCGTGCAATCGCGACTCGCTGCTGCTGACCGCCCGACAGCTCGCCCGGCTTGTGCAACATGCGGTGGCCGAGGCCCACGAGCTTCAGAATAGACACGGCTTTATCGCGCGCAGGCTCAGGTTCGAGTCCCGCGAACGCCATCGGCAACATCACATTTTCCAAGCAGGTCATGACCTGAATCAAGTTGTAGCTCTGAAAGATGTAGCCCACCTTTCGACAGCGCAGCCACGCGAGTTCGTTGTGGTCGAGCTCCGCGATGTCGACCTGGTCGATGTAGACCTTGCCGGAGCTCGGCTTCTGGAGCGCGCCGATCATGTTGAACAGGGTGCTCTTGCCGGAACCCGACGGACCCATGATCGACAAGTATTCACCGCGCAACACTTCGAGCGAGGCGCCGCGCAGGGCGTGGGTTTGTTGGCTGCCCGTGGTGTAGGTCTTGTGCACGTTGACGGCGCGAATCACGCGCGGTCGGTCGTCCCCGGTCGGCGCGCGGAACAGCGTCTGGAAGCGTTCACGAGTAGCAGCGTCGGGGGGATTGCTGGCAGTCATGGCGGTCACACGTTGGAACGGAGCGCCGCAGCAGGCAGCATGCGAGCCGCGAACTCGGCCGGATAGAGCGAGGCCAACACCGAAAGTAACGCCCCGACGGCGAGTGACACTGCGCCGCCCAACCCGAGGGCGCTGAGCTCAGCAACGAGCGCCTGCCCGAGCAGCGTCGGCCCGTAAGTCACCAGAGTGAGCGTGAGCGCGAAGAGATTGCCCACGAGGACGCCGAAGACACCCCCAACCAAGCCCATGACCGACGCCTCGATCAGGAAGATGCGGCGAATGAAGCCAGATTCGGCGCCCAGGCACTTCATCGTGCCGATGTCGCGGAAGCGCTCGGTCACGCTCATCAACATCGAGTTCGTGATGCCGATGATGGTCACCAACAGGGAAATGCCGATGATCCAGATGGCGCGGAAGCGATCGCGCCGCGCGGCCTCTAGCAAGCGGCGCTGCTCGTCGGGCGGCAAGGGCCTGGCCAGCGCGACACCCTCGACCTGCGACGGAAGCGCGGGCATCGCGCGCTCGCTCCCGAGTGCGACGAGGCGTTGCCGCGTGCCCTGGGTGGCAAGGCTCCAGTCAAGCGCTGGCACGACACCGCGACCCATTAGCAGAATCGCGACGGCATCCTGCCCGAGCTCACGTTCACTTCGAACGCGCCGCGCGCGCCCGTTATTGGTGAGCGACTTCGGCAGCGCTCCCGACGGCGCATAAACGCGGAGCTCGGCCGCACCATCGCGCTCCAGCCGGGCAAGCAAGCGCTCCTCCATCGGCGACAGCGGGGCGGCCAGCACGACGCCGAGATTCTTGCCGAAAACAGGCCCGGTCTCCGCGGTCAAGAAGCCGAAGGCGCGACTAGCCTGCTCGCGAAGGCGATCCTCCGTGTTCACGCTGCGATGCAGTGTCTGCGTGGTGAGGATCGACGTGAGAAACGCGACGCCTAGGACGACGCCCGTCACGGTGACCAGCGAGCGGCCGAGGCGAATGCGAATGCCTTGAGCCACGACGCCAACGGCCACTCTGAGTGGCAACCTGACTTGGTTCGGAATCGTCGACAGCATCACAAAGCCTCCCTGGACGCTCAGAAAGGAGCCGAAGAAACCGCCGACTTAATCAGGCGCAGCGCGATAGTGCCCATGCCAGCCAGCCCGACGCCCGTCAGGTACCCGGCCAACAGAATCGGCGCGAGCCGTAAGAAGCGCTGCTTTCCGAAGCGCTTGTGGAGCACGCGCCGCGCCAGCACCGCGCCCACGATTTCGAGCAGCATGTAGTGCGGCAGCTGCCCGAAGCCGCGAAAGAGGCCGTAGTAAAAGACGACTGGTAAACCGAAGGTCGAGACCAGCGCAAAGGCCCCGACCGCGCCGCCAAAACCGGTCAGAATGACGCCCGGGTGCATCGCCTTCATGAACTCGCTCTGAGCGACGCTCGCCGCGGCCTCCGTCGCGCCCGGCGGAACGAAGGTCGAACTGTAGAGCAGCACGGAGTTCTTCGCGGCAAGCTCCCAATTGACCTGCGCCCAAGGGAACATGGCGGAAGGCACTGCGTCGGCCTTCCAGATGAAGGCCCAGAACAAGAGAGACAGCACGAACAGCACCGGCAACACGACGAGCTCGGTCTTGGCGAGCGACCAAAAGCGCACCCCGACGAGCTCATTGGTGCGAAATGACTGCGCTTGCCAGCCGTAATTTTCCGAAGGAATCGGCGCGAGCCAGATGCTGATGCCGTGCGCGCCCGAGAGCAAAAAGGCGCCCTCGCGAACGTACGGGATATCGAAGCCTTGCCCCGATAGACCGAGCAAGCGCGCGTTCACGTAGGCGATGAACGGGCTGTACAGAAACGCGAAGAAGATCAGAAAAAAGACGACGCCGGGCGTGCGCGGTAGCAGCACGAGGCAGGTTACGACCACGGTCAGCGCGGTCGCCATGTAGATCCCGAGCGCCAAGAGCGGCGAGTAGTCCCCGCGGCCCTGTGGCGGCACGCCCCAAAACGAATCGTCGGGGCGCTTCTCGGCGCGGGCGCGCTTTCGGCCGGCGGCGAGGCGCTTACGAATGTCGGAGACCGTGTTGTACACGCTCACCACACTGAGCCCGACCCCAGTCCCGATGCTGAAACTCAGCCAGAAGTCGAGATTGTTCGAGAACGCAGTGTTCACCGTGTCCATGCCTGGCTGCCAGGTGTGCAGGACGCCGAAGTGATGCAGGAGCGGATTCAAGATCACGGTCAGCACGATCGCCACGAACGTGCCCACCACGGTCCAGAACGGCAGCACGAAACCGACGAAGACCACCGCCAAGTCCAGCGTCACGCCGAGTGGAGTGGAAGGGAGCAATGACTCCGTCAGCGTCGTCGCATCCACGAATGGCTGCGGAATCAGGTACAACGGCTGCGCCAAGAACAGCCCGGACAGCGCCGGCACCCCCACCATCAAGAAGCCGTAAGCGAGCCCGAGCACGGCACCGAGCGAGAACACACGACGCCGCTCACCCGGCTTCTCGCCACCTTCGCTGGCACTCTGCGAGTCACTCCCTTGCTCAAAGTCTGCCAGAGCCGTGGCACCGAGCGCATTGACCGGAGCGAGCGGAAACGGCAGGCGCTCGACGTCGGACGTGAGCCGAAAGAAGAAGTAGCCGAGCGTGTAGCGCTGCAAGACGGCAATCACCGCCATGAACGCGACCACTCCCGCCGGGACCAGCCAGTCCTTGTGGAGCAACGCGCGCTCCGCGATGGCGGCGCTGTTCGGCGAGGGTGCGAACCAGCTCGGAAATGCGCCGAGCATGCCTGCGTCGCGCACCGCCTCCGACCCCACGAGGTACGCGCGAAACACGAGCTGCCCGAAGGGCCCGCCTGGAAACAGCAGGTTTCCGGCCATCATCACGGTTGCGGCGTGAAGCAGCACCACCAGGTTCTGCTTGGAGAGCGGACGAAATGCGCGCCGCGCGATCTCCATGAACAGAATCAAGGTGACCCACGACGCCACGCTGCCGATGCCGGTGCCGGTCATCAGCCCGAGGTTGATGCCGCCAGGCATCATCACCACGCCGGAGAACACAATCCCGAG